>CAZRMH010000030.1:12603-32212 GCA_964600935.1 uncultured Candidatus Obscuribacterales bacterium | reverse complement strand
GCACTGAAGGGATGGTCACTTTTGAAGACTTGCTTGAAGAACTGGTCGGCGATATTGCAGACGAACATGACCTCGAAGAAGAAATGATCTCGACGCTGGAAGATGGCTCGATGATGATCGATGCTCGAATCGATTTGGAAGATGTAAACGATAAACTCGGACTGAATATCGACGACGAACAGTTCACCACTCTGGGTGGTCACGTCTTCGGACACCTCGGACACGAACCGCAGGTCGGTGACGAACTCAACACCGATGATTACACATTGCGTATCGAAGAAGCCGACCGGCATCGGATCACCAAGCTGCGGTACATTCCGCGCCTGGAGAATACCGATGGAACTGCCAGTAACAATGGCACCGAGGCCAATGCCACTCTCAAAGGCGATTCCGTCGGACAACTGGAGGCAAGCTAATTGCCGGTTGCATCGACGCGAGAAGAACTGATATATCGAGCGAAAAAGGTCTGGGCGAAAAAAAAGCTCGGTCAAAACTTTTTCGTAGACCCCGATGGACTACAAAGAATCGTTGATGCGATGAACATCTCGAGAAACGATCACATACTCGAGATTGGCTTCGGACTTGCCTTTCTCACCGAAGCGCTCGCTGAAACCGGTGCCAAAATTACGGGCGTAGAGCTAGACCGTGAATTGATTGAATACTCTTCCAATAGATTCCAAAATCACGTGCAACTTGTTCATGGAGATTTCTTGGAGTTCGATCTCGATAGTTTAAGTCCTCCGGTGACCAAGATTGTCGGCAACGTTCCCTATCAAATAACCAGCCCGATTATCGCCAGAATTTTTGGAGAAATCGGCGCACCATCGCCCTGGTATAACAACTTAGAATGCGTAGTGATGACCATCCAGCGCGAAGTTGCTGATCGTTTAGTAGCCAAACCGGGCTCTAAACAATATTCGCATTTAACTGTTTTAAAAGACTACCTGTTTAACGCAGAGATATTGTTTACAGTGCCACCATTGAGCTTCTTCCCGGTCCCGGATGTGACATCATCCGTGGTGCGCCTTACGCCCCTGGAGAAACCGCCAATCTCGCCTAAGGACATGGTTCTGTTTAAAAGAATTTTGAAAGCCGGTTTCAAATCACGACGTAAAATGCTGAAAAACAACCTCAGCTTCTTAAAAATATCCGAGAACGAAATCACCAGCATCATGAGAAATTCCGGAATAAATCCGAACGGCAGAGCCGAAGACTTGAGCATTCAGCAGTTTTCGAAACTGGCAGATGCCCTTGCAGACAACCTGCCCGCAGACCTTCCAATTGAAGGGGACAACGAAACGGATTCCATGCACGACCTTGACGATTAAAAGAACATCCGATGTCGAGCAAACAAGTCATAATAAAATGTCCTGCGAAGGTGAATTTGACCTTCGAAATTCTTGGAATTCTGCCTGACGGGTATCACGAAGTTTGCACTCTGCTGCAAACGGTGTCTCTCGAAGATGAGCTGGTCTTCGAGTTCTCGGAGACAGACAGGAAGACTTCGGATGATAACGGTTCGCATTCAACCGGTCGCATATCATACAATTCATGCGAATCTAAATTCGTGAATGATTTTCCCACCGATGACTCCAACTTGATTTCGAAAGCAATCAGAAAGTATCAGGAAGTCGTCAAAGAATCCCAAAATTTCGATGTGAACGTCCGAATAACAAAACAGATTCCTATCGGAGCTGGCTTGGCAGGCGGCAGTGCAAATGCAGCAGCCGCCTTAATCGCTATGAATTACCTTTTTGATGAGAAACTCTCAAAAGAGAAGTTGCTCGAAATCGGTGCATCACTTGGTGCCGACGTTCCCTTCTCTATTCAGGGAGGAACGAGCATTGGAAGCCATAGAGGGGACGTTTTACAAGCGATTCCGATCGAACCGCGACTGTTTTTTGTTTTAGCGAAACCCAGGGCTTTAGCCATTTCTACACCATGGGCGTTCAAACAGTTTGACAAACAAAATGACACGATTGTCAAACTGTCAGGCACCGCTGGTAGCACCACCGTAAAACTAGCAGCCAGTCAATCAACGACGCTGTGTGCAGAAGCACTAACAGATTTTGCGAAAGTTTCACTAAGTTCCAATGGTGCTAATTTTTCACCATCCACAGTGGCGAAGCACCTGCGAAACGACCTTGAACAAATAGTCTTCGCAGAATATCGCGACCTGGAAATGGTTCGCCAAACGATGGTAGAATTCGGTGCGATTGCTGCTCGACTGACAGGAAGCGGACCTACTCTTTACGCATTAGTAAGGTCCATGGACCAGGCAGAAAAACTGAAAAATCAACTTGAACAATTTCAAACAGAGAAAATCAATTCAGAGATCTTCCCGCTGGATTTCTGGATCACAGAGTCGATTAGCCGGGGAGCGAGAGTTATCGAAAAATGACACCTTCATCTAAAACTGGCGACGGCAAGAAAGCAGTCACAAAGAAGACAACTACTGCCAAAGTGGCTTCGAAATCGGGAAAGCTGACGACAGCAAAGAAGGAGGCGGTTTCGAAGCCCAGTAAATCGAACGCTGTTGAAAAAACAACTTCAAGTAGAGCGAAAGCCACAGCGAATAGCGATAAAAAGCCGGCGACCACAACGCTCTCAAAAGAATCGAAACCGGTTTCAAAATCAAAGAAGGCGTCCGGGTCTGAAGCAAAGACAGGTTTGAAACAAGCGTCGCAGCCTGCGGCGAAGTCGAAGCCATTTGCGCGCGGCAAGAAAACTCCTGTACCAAAAGTTGACCTGGTATCAAAAACGGTGGCACAAGAGGTCATGCAGAAACTCTGTCAACTATATCCCGATGCTGACTGCGAGCTGGAGTTCAAGAATCCTTTTGAACTATTAATTTCAGTAATTCTTTCAGCCCAAACTACCGACGTGCAAGTCAACAAATGCACGCCAGGCTTGTTTAAACGATTCCCGACAGCCAAGGCACTAGCCGAAGGCTCACTGGATGAAATCAAGGAGTTGATTAAGCCTACCGGTTTCTTCAACGCCAAGGCTACCAACATTCAGCGTTGCGCTCAAGCGCTAGTAGAGCGCTTCAAAGGTGAAGTTCCAAACACTCTAGAAGAATTGACGACACTGCCCGGAGCAGGTCGAAAAACGGCCAATGTCGTACTTGGAGTCGCATTCGACGTTCCTGGTTGGACAGTCGATACTCATGTACAGCGGCTAACCGCCCGTCTCGGTTTCACGGAAAATACCGATCCTTATAAGATCGAACTCGACCTTCAACAACTTTTTCCACAGCAAGATTGGTCCAAGTACTCAATTACATTGATCTGGCATGGTCGCAGACTTTGCTACGCGAAAAAACCCGATTGCGCACACTGCCCGGTCAATAATCTCTGCCCGAGTTCGCAAGTTTAATTCGCTACTGATGCACAGGACTGATGAGCTTTAAAAGCTCAAGATAGAAGAAAGCAAACAGCAAGCCACCAATAAAACTGACCAATAGCAGATGCCAAACCATGTTAGTTTGTCGATGAGTCATATTGCGGACAATGCCGATCCGACTGAGAATATAAAATATCGTCGAGCCGAAAGCGGCCAACCCACCAATGATTTTGGCTAGGGGACCGAGCAGAGTCGCTGCGGCGAGAAGAATGACGACGACTGGTACCAACCAGACCGTAAATGGATCAGACTTACGTATGTTGTTGCCTTCAGACCGCACTGATTCACGAATGTGCTTGAACGAGGCTGTGACGTTCGGCCAGAAAGACAACCTTTGCGAGGCTGGATCGGCATTTGCATCTGGTAATTCTGCTGTCACTTTTGGTTCCTTGCGTTGCTCAAACAGTTACTAAATCAGTTTTTCCCCGGCAGGAGACGAGTTTAATCATTGCATACGATTTGCAGCCCAGATCGCTTCCTGGCTACAGCGCGTCTCGCTGACCGCCCACGGTTGTTGAATTTGGGCTTATCACCATTTGATGTGGTGAAAATACGCTTTTGATATTACCGGTCCTTCCCTACAATCGGATCTGCAGTTGAGTGAAGAAGACGAATGAGTGAATTTGCGCAAACCGCCGAGAGCGGTTCTAGAAGCACGCGACAATTTTCCCCAGAGATAAGTTCGGACCATATTCATATGGACGTTCTGAACCAATCCGACCGTAATTTGTTGCGCCAAATTCGTACCGGACAAGTGGTCGACACGCCACCAGCCGTCACAGCTCCAGCTGCCGGTCCAGCCAAGACGCCCGAGTTATCGCCGTGTCCAATCTCTCCGGAATACGACGAGATTATAAAACGTGCGTATCACAACATGTATGAACCTGGTTTGCTCGGTGATTTTGAGAAGTTGCGAAACAAATACAACTGTCAAATCAAAAACGTAGACGATGCGGTTCGATTCGCGGATGAGGCGTTGAGAGTTTCAAAAGATCCATATAATACGGTTTTTGATAAAAAACAATCTGAGGCTCGAGGAAAGGAGTCGTCGGGCGTATGGCATGGTTTCGGATTCCAATTCGCACCAAAGTCAGATACTGATGGGAAGCCGGGTTTGCCGAGTCCGCTTCGAGTAAATGGAGCCATACCGAAAAGTCCAGTAGCAGGGAATGGTATTAAGTCCGGTGAGTACATCATTGCCGTAAATGGTGTGTCTCTCAAAGGCAAAACGTTTGACGAGGCATACAAACTCGTACAATCCGATGCCCCGAAACAATTCAAAATGATGAAGAGTGATGGAAAAACAACCTACGATGTAAACCTCACCCCGGCTGATATAGACACTCCGGCAGTAACAGAGAAGCGTTTGCCAAATAATATTGCGTACATAAACGTTTCGACATTCGGTCAGAAAGATACAGCTGATGAGATGCAAGAAGCGATCAAGAAACATATGGATGCCGACGGCTTCATAGTAGACCTTCGCCGTAATCCAGGTGGATTTTTTGACGAGTCTATTCGGGCAGCGTCGCTGTTCGTAAAAGAGGGAGCCGTCGTTTCAGTGAGGCAGCGTCTTGCACCGACAGCCGAAAAACTTTCGCTTCAGCTTACTCCACCTGATGTTTCAACAATGAATCCGTTTGATGGTACTGCCATTAGTATCACAACTGATTCATCCTTGACTCAGGTTTCTGATGCCACAACACCAGCCGTGAAGATCGAGCCTCCGAAACCTAACTATGAAAAGGTCACTTACGAACTGAAAGGCGATCAGTTGCTGAAGGTGCGTTTAGATGAAGGAAAAAATACGACTGACGTTTCCTCCTCGAAACGTCTGCCTGATTTAGTTGACAAACCGACCGTAATCCTTGTTGACGAGGCGTCTGCTTCATCCTCGGAAGTTTTCACCGGCGCGTTGAAAGATCATGGTGATGCTGTTGTCGTGGGTCAGAAAACCTACGGCAAAGGCATTGGACAAATGAACTACTACAACATGCCCGGCGGCAGCACGTTGCGCGTAACCAACTTCCACTACTTTACTCCAAGTGGATTTTGGCCTGGCGATGCTAACAATAATCGAATTGGTATCACTCCTGATGTCATCGTTGCGAATCCACTTCCTGCCGAACGCGGCACTGATAAAGACTTGCAATTGAAAACAGCAATCGAGCAGATCAATAAAAAATTGGGACGTCCCTAGAAGAACAATCATCGAGAAACCTTCGTTCAGAAGTAAGATCATTGAACTCAGCGGACGTGCTTCGATTTTGCTCGGACGAGAATTTGTTGGTCAGCCGACAACCTCAAAACTGATTCGGTTATTGATTTGAAAAAGTTCGGACGCAGGCGATGCTTTTAACTTGCACGCAATTGCATAAATTCGAGCCTCTGGGTTCACCCTCGTCCAGAGCGCTCTCAGATTCTTTCTCGTCATGAATTCTGGCTTCTTTGGCTTTCTTGTCATCGACCGCAGATGCATAGACAAGCATGCTGACTAGCTTTGCGCCTGACTTCGGAGTAAGCAACCTTGATGGGTAACTATAACGATGGATTTCCTGATCGGGCATTAGCGGAATCGAGAAACCATCGGTGGTACCATCATCAAATTGCATGTGCAGTTTTATTGAGCACCAAGTTTTTCCAGGAAGAGGCTGTGCCTGTACGACGATATAATCGAAGTCGCCGATATCCAGCCGTTTTTGCTCCGGCAATATCCAAGATTTTGCTTGCAATTCCGCGGATTTGTCCTCTGGCAATCCCAGGGCAACACTCTTCCATGACTTTGAATCGAATGCTGGCAGTTCCAGTTGATGAACATAGTTTCGGGGGAAATCGGCGGATAAATCAGTGTTTGATGGACGAATCTTCTGAATTTCCACAGCCGGCTTGTCTTCACCGACAGTGAGATTGATGCGCGGATACTTATAGAGAACGGAACTCGGAATGCAATCGCGATCGTCGCAATAGCCGTTATACAGGTTGCCTTGCGATTGCGACGCGAGGCGCAAAGTGATTGACTTGCCTCGATACGGAAGCAGGTTTAAGCGAACGGGTTTCCAATTGTCATCGCACATTGTCACGTAGGAAGCACTTCCTGACGATGCGACGCGAGCGGAGTTTTCGTCAGAGTGATTCAGCGAATACGGTGTTGTGGTCGAGACGACAGAGACCGTTGAAACAACTTTCGCGGTTTTCTTCACGCAACCACCGGCAGGGTCACTAAAACTTGTAACCGCTGTCTCGAAAACTGCCTCTTTAGCATCTCCAGGTACGGCAAATTTCCAATCGACTATATTGCCATCCGGAACAGCGAGATTTAGATGGTGATAGTCTCTCCATGACGTACGACGCCGCGTATTCTGTCCTTCCAACCAGATCACACGTTTGCTCCCCGGAACACTTTCAATGCTGACATTGGCGAGCGCAAACTGCCCCTGAAGTGCATGAGTTTGTCTCGGCGCAAAAACGCATAAATCGTTTTTAGCCAATGAGTTCGCGAACGAGAGAATTCTGTCGGGACGACCATCATTACTGAATATCGACGATTCGAGAAACGTCGGAGCGGTTTCATAACTACGCAAATATTCGGCTGAAACAGGAGCTCTTGCCGTGAGGAAAAACTGTTTATCTCTGTAAGACAAATTTGTAAGCAGATAGAGCACCACTACAGTTCCCAATCCCAAAGCACCTGAAAATCCCAGTATGAGTCGCGCCTTATAGCCAAAACTCGATGAACCAACTGCACCAAAATCGTCATTAAACGCTCGTGTCATATTGGAGGCACAGACACCGACGACCGCTAGCCAGCAATACATCGCCATCGACGCATACCATGGTGCGATGTGAGTTCGAAAAACACCGACGCTCCAGATGCTCACAAGACCGTAAGCAAACAACAAAACGCAGGTCTTTGTTACTCTGTTGATCCGCAGCTTATAGACGAGGGAAAGCACCGTCAGCGCCACTACCATACCGAGCAAAATCCAGGTGGCGGTATCGGCGCCAGACAGTTGTCCATAAACCATTCCCATGTTTTTCGCAAATGGACGACCAAGAGCCTGTATAAGGAATGATGGTTCGAACAAACCAAATGTCTTTGTGAGTTCGGGGTTAGCGATCGAACGCTGCGAAAGGAAAACGTAATAGGGCAATAGCGATACCACTGTCCCGAGCAGCCAATATCCGAAGGCTACTTTTCGATTGACAAAAAAGCCGATGTCAGAAGGTTCACCGTCCGAATCGCCATTTTTTCTCAGTTTCTTCGAATTCCAATGATGCGTCCAACCGCGCGCCGGCAGTAAGAAAATCGCTAAGAACAACGTGGTCCAGCACGGCACCACATTGCCGAAGGAATAGCAAGAAAGAATACCGCCGGCCGACATCAGCATGAGACCGCGCGGGGTGCGCCCGTATTTGCAGAGGGACCATAGAGCGAATGTGAATCCCAACAGACAGAGACCTATGGCGATGCTCGCTTCACCGTAAATCATGATGCAGGTTTGCGACATAGCAAAAACGAGGCTGGCCACGACGCCCATGACAGCACAACGATGCCACTTATCAGAAGAACGTCCGGCAATCAAGTCTGCCAGTAATACGGCTCTCATCGCGTGGAATGCCATTCCTACATACAATTCCGAGGTCACATCCCAATGCGTGGTATATGCGATAGCCGTATGCACAAGCACCGGGAACAGTACCATATGAGTTCGAATGAACGAATCTGAAAAAATAGATAACCAGTGATATTGGCCGGTCAGTACTTTATCAACCACGTGCACGAACGCCGCATAGTCGACGCAAATATTGTTGGCTCCGGTCGAAACGATAAGCCAGCAAATAAACACAAAAGGAATAAGACCAATGACCAACGTCGTCAACGCGGCAATGCGTCCAAGAATGCCCAATACTGAACGTTTCGGCTGGCGTACCGTGGCGAAATCAAAGCCCACTTTTGCTTGTGAGCTTTGCTTTTCCTTAACTAAAACTGGTGGAGACAGAGACATAATTTGTTAGTAACGATTCGCGCAATAACTGTTCTAATTTTGCGCTAGCTAACAACTTATTGCATTACCTTTATGTCACCATCCTTAGTGGCCATGAGCGAGGTTTTTCGAAGTACTCTGTTTCGATATAGCGCTCATCTTTTTGTCTACTTCACGGGCTTTCGTCGGGTTTTTACTTTTGAGATAGAGTTCTTTTTGCTCTCTGTATAGCTTCGGCATATAAGAGTTCGAAGGCCCATGTGAAGCTACCATAATGGATATGAGTTGTTCATTCTCTTTTGCTGCTTCCGCGTACCGACCGGTTCTTCTATAGAGATCTCTTAAAATTTGATGAGGCTGGATCGAACCAGTCCAATTTTTTCCTTTAGTTCTATCAAATATTTTCAAAGCTCTAACTGCTGACTGCTCGGCAAGCTCGAATTGATTCTGACATTGCAAGACTTTCGCCAACTGAACCAGCGTGTTGCCAGTGCAAAAGCCTGGCGGAATTTCCATTTTGGTATATAGCGTTAATGCCTCTCGCAGATTGGATTCCGCTTTTGCATATTTGCCCTGATGATACTGAATCAAGCTGAGCAAAAACAAATCTGCGGCTTTAACAAGCTCACCCTTACCAGTCAGTTTCTTCGTGACGCGCACGAGTCGGTTTGCATAAGGATCAGCCTCAGCATACTTGGCTTCATTCAATAGAACAGTCACCAACTTACGAAGCGTCCCTGCCATGTAGCGATTTTCGTCACCACTGATGATGTCTCGCAACTGCACGGCATGTTCTAAGGCCAGGTACTCAAGCCAGCCATGAATAGCATGTCCATATGAATCAGCGAGATCTTCCATCCAGACCAGCACTTCTTGATCCAGTGTCTTGTCGCGTTTCTGTTCTTGCACCACCATCACTAACTTTTGATAAAACACCTCGGCTTCCCAGTATTTTCCCTGGAGCACTAA
Source organism: uncultured Candidatus Obscuribacterales bacterium (assembly GCA_964600935.1). Classification (GTDB taxonomy): domain Bacteria; phylum Cyanobacteriota; class Vampirovibrionia; order Obscuribacterales; family Obscuribacteraceae; genus JADYXR01. Next base: position 22,853 of record CAZRMH010000030.1, on the reverse strand, counting down.
TATGTTGGCGATGTGATAGCAAGTTTCAATTCGCTCGCTGGATTTCGAAGGAAAGTCTTTTGCTATTCTCATCGATTCTCGATAATACTTTTCAGCAGTGGCGTAGTGACCGGAGTTCTCCTGGTTTTGCCCTTCTCGCTTAACATCCATCCACTTGGTTTTGTCGAATCCATAGGCCGACTGCGAGAATACAAAAACTGAGCACGCCGAGATCAATGCACAGGACGATTTTGCCAACTTAAGTCGACGCGACACCACCAACGAAACCGAATGCGATACCGCCAGTAGTATCACCATCCAGAGTGCTGGACATTTTGCAATTTTAGTCTCAGAGCTCACGAAGATGTTTTCCTTAAAAGAACAGAGTCTCTGGAGTCCTTGCTTTAGACTTTATTCCCGCTCAGAAGCCTTGCCATACGCCGAAAAATGACTTATTTTAGCTGTGAAACGAAGATTAACTCTCTCGGAATGAGCGCTTTGGAAGCCCGTCACCAATCTAGAAAGACTATCTCTTGAACTCGATCTCCCTGGGTAACGCCGTTCCTGTCCTACCGCTTTCGCCTCGTAAGAACGACGACACCGAAGACGAACGTCTATTAGAAGAGACATACAGCCAGCTACGCTTCAGACATCCGTTGAGAAAGTATCAGACGGAGATTCTGGATCTCGTCTCGGCGAAGGTATCCGAAGGCCGCCAGGAAATTCACATCGTGGCACCGCCTGGTGCAGGCAAAACTATTATCGGCTTACAGATGGTGCTCAATTTCAAGAAGCCTGCACTGATTCTAAGCCCGAACACCACAATTCAAGCGCAATGGTCACAAAAGCTCGATCTTTTCATCCCGCCCGAGACACAGACCATCAAAGCGGAAGATATTATCGGAACACACGAAGGAAGACCGCTAAAACCGATCACAGTTCTGACCTACCAGGTTCTATCGACTCCAGGCCGCGAGCAAGAATATTTGGAACAACTCGCGCAGAAAGAATGGGTTAACGAGCTGCGCACCAATCGCGCCTACACTGTCGGGGAAGCTGAACTTCGTATTCTGGAACTACTTCAGAATAATCCGAAGGCACATCAGCGTGAAATGTCTCGGCACGCCAGTCGCATTCGGAAAAAACTGACTGAAGTAATGAAGCTGGAAGAAGTTCTTCACAAAAACGCCTTGGATTTGATTCAGGCACTTCGCCGACAAGGTGTAGGACTCGTAATTTTTGACGAATGCCACCACCTCACGGACTATTGGGCAGCAATTATGGTTCACATCCTGCGGGTTCTGGATGAACCACTGGTAGTGGCATTGACGGGAACGCCCCCGGAGGGCAAAACCAGCTCGCAAGAGAATCGATACATGTCACTCGTCGGTAATATCGACTACCAGGTTCCTACACCGGCGCTTGTTCGCGAAGGAGGTCTTGCGCCCTTTCAAGATTTGGTTTACTTCACCGAACCGACAGTCAAAGAACTGGAATTTCTGGAATCACAGCACCAAGATTTTCACGTATTGATAAACGAACTAACAGGTCAAAAGGATGCCGGCACCAAATTTAGTACCAGGCTTCTGGACAATGGTAAATATGATGTGATCGATCAATCGGGCACAGTTTCACCTCTGCTCACCTGGGTTCTAAGAAGGACTATCGAAGCAAGCGAAGGAGAGGGCTGGCAGAAGTTTCAAGAAAAACGCCTTCAACTCTCGATATCGCTGATTCGCACTCTTTACAAATACAAACTGCCTATCCCAAAACGCGTGGTCGTATCCGGAGGAGCGGTTTATCCTCCGGTGCTGGATGACTGGATGTGCATTCTCGATGATTTCGCCTCTCACAAATTGAAGGTCAGCGCCGCGACAGACAACCATGAACTGTTTGAGAAAATCAAAATTGCTTGCCGTAAGCTGGGTTACGGAATATCTGAGCGTGGGCTTCGCAAACAGGCCTCACCAGCCGATCGCGTTCTGGCCTTTAGTAAAAGTAAAGCCAAAGCAGTTTCTGACGTTCTCACAGTCGAGTACGCGTCGCTGCAAAATCGACTGAGAGCGATCGTGGTTACGGATTTCGAAAAAATGTCCGCGACCGGTCTAAAACAAGTAAATAGTGTACTCGATGAAGAATCAGGCGGTGCCGTCGGAGTTTTTCGGGATCTCCTCCAACAGCCGATTTCAGCGGATGTTCATCCATGTTTGGTAACCGGTAGTCTACTACTGATTGATTTCCGAATCAAAAATGAATTCACGACTGCGGCGATGGAATTTCTCGCTAACGAAGGATTGAAACTGCCACTATCGGTGGTGGACAGTGCAGACCGCAGTTACTGTGAAATCATCGGTCAGGGCAGCGAGTGGGAATCGCGCCTCTACGTGCGCCTGGCGACGGAATTATTCGAACGAGGAATTTCACGATGTTTGATCGGAACGCGCGGTTTATTCGGCGAAGGTTGGGACAGCCAGGCGTTAAACACGCTTCTCGACCTGACGACGACAACCGCACCTGTTTCAGTAAAACAGCTGCGCGGCCGCAGTATCCGAATTCAAACAAATGATCCGCTTGGTCATCGCAAAGTTGCAAACAACTGGGATGTGGTTTGTGTGGCACCGCAACTAGAGAAGGGATTGAATGACTACAATCGTTTCGTCAGAAAACATGAAGGCTTTTACGGCATCTCTGACGATGGACAAATAGAGCGGGGTGTCGGTCACGTTCACCCGTCATTATCCGAAATGACAGCGCTTGAAGTTTTCAGATCACACGACAAATTCAATAAAGAAATGGCTGAGCGGGCCGCGCTTCGAGACGACATATACGATCTTTGGAAGGTCGGACTTCCGTACGAAAATAAAAACATCGGTTGCGTAGAGCTCTCCAATCTAAGCGCACCAAATCTGACACCACCAAGTCTCAAAGGAAATGTTTCGCACAACGAGCACGCGGAACACATGCGAAGCGCGTTAGCTGGAGTCTGGGGTGAGTACGCAGGGGTCGGGACGCTGGCGTCGACGGGATTGGCAATCGCGCTGGCCAGCACCGGGACACCGCTAGGTTTTGCATTACTGCCATTTGCCGGTTTGCTCGCACTTGGTCTTGGTAAGTACCGAGCATTGCAAAATAGGTTTAGAGCACAAACTCTCGAAGGTCTCTGCCATGATGAGAGTTTAAAAAATGTAGCAACAGCAGTTCTCTCAGCCCTCAAGCGAAGACGAATTCTTCGTGTACGAGCCAGTGCAAAAGACATTGCCATCTCAGAACGAAGCAACGGATGCTATCGCGTGATTTTAAATAACGTCGATTCAGAATCTTCCGCAATCTTTGTCAATGCCGTAACGGAAGCTTTCGCGCCGATTACCGGACAGCCATATGTTATCCCGCGCTACGAATTTCAAATTCGCGAAGACAAGCCGAAGAAACCGACATTTAACAGTCCCACAGCCCGGCGAAAAGACATCTCGAAGTCAGTTCAAGCAGATAATGTCGTCAGTGAACCATCGAAACAGGCTCAAGAACAGTTTTTCCGCAAATATCTGGCCGATAAGATTAAGCCGACTCTTTCGGGGTATCACGCAGTTCCTGCGATCCTCGCAAAGTCTCAAAAGGGTCGCGAAGCTTTCCAGGACGCCTGGAACAAACACGTCAGTCCCGGCGAAATTATCGAGACAGAGAACAATCAGGACGTCATCAAAAAATATTTTGGAGCCGGTCCCAATCTGGCGAAGCGGACGCTCTGGGAGTAGCCAAGCACGCATCTCCGGTATTTATCAATATCCCACTGGATAACTTTCTGCGTGACTATCCGGAGCAGATTGTATATGATAGAGCTATGTGATGGGACATGGCTGGACTGATTGATAGGCACGTTACTAGAACAACATTTATGCAAAAACAAGACACGACCGACTTTTCGTCTCCAATTCAAGAATACAAGCCCGGCGACATCCTCAAGTGCCGAATTCAAAACAAGGATTCAGGTGGTTATTCACTTGCTCTGCCCGAGCAAGATATTCGCGATGCTTTCCTGCCAACCTCAGTTGGTCTGCGCGAAGGTGATGAGATTGAAGTGCTCTTCGTCTGCTCAGACGGGAAGCGAATCTTCTGCTCGCTTTCAGACGATGAGTTTAAACGCAGAGTTCAACTAAAACAGCTGGATCAATCAACTCCGTAGCCGCAGTCAGAAATAACCCGCGTCGTATTGTTCTACTTTCGTGTTGTTTTACCGTCATATTGTTCAATACGACAGGCAGTTTTCTGGCGTGGTTCAATCGCCCGACTTGCTCCTTCTCTTCTCGTTCCATTTTGACAGTCAAATACCGCCAGTGCTCTTTGCACACGTTATTCCACGACTCTTGTTTATAGACTCTAATCGCTGTATCCGAGTTTCTTCCGCAGCGCTTGAACGCGGTCAGTCACTTTCGAATTCGGCTTCAGATGCGCCGATTCAGACAGCTCAGCACATGCACCGAGCAAATCGTTTTCACTTTCAAGTTTGTCGGCTAGCTTAATTCGAGCATTCGCATCACCAGGATTGATGTCCATAGCGTTCAAAAGATTGTTCAAATTGATTCGACCGGAGTCGCTATCCGGGTTCCAAAACATAGCTTTGTGCAAGAGCTTGAGACGCTCGTCCTTGTTCTCAACCTGCAGAGCAAGGTTGTTTGCGGCAACGGAGAGATTGCTTTTTGCCAACTTGTTGGTCGGGTCTAGTTGCAGTGCTTTTTCTAAGCTAGTGATCGATTCGGCATATTTACCTGCAAACACAGCTTTAGTTCCAATCTTCAAAAGAAGCGCGGCTTGATTTGCCGGACTCAGACGAGCGAATTCACTTTCATCCGTTGTCTTGGCGTCACCATTTGCCACCGCCAGTGATTCCTCTGCAGCCGCATAAACCGCAAAGAAGGTTTTGGCGTCGCGTGCAGTGATACCACTCTGATCGGACAAAAGCGGATACATTATGTCCTCGGGATAGGGACTGTGACCGATTATGCCAAGGGCGTGACCGATCTCGTGCAAACAAACTCGATATAACGCCTCGCTTCCAAGCGGACCTTCTTTGAATGGACTGACAGTCAAAAGTTTTATATCAGCACTCTTGATACCATCACTATCCTGTATCACATTCGCTTTACCGGCTTCAGCTCTAAGTTCCGGTGAATGCAAATCATCAATCCAGGTGACAATCATTTCGGCACCATTGCGATCATTCACAACATCAAATTTAACTTTGGATTTGGTAGTCGTGGTCCATTCCTGAAAGGCATGGCGCAGGCAATCATCGAACTCAGGTCTATATCCATTTACAGCTTCTCCGGGCTCAATAAACACAGTGATAGGCATGCGCGACTCGGGCCAACGATAGAGGCCAGCACTGGTAGCTTCCTTCATGTAGTCACCAGATACGGTGCTTTGCTTTGCCGCTTGAGACTGTTCCAAAGCTTGAGCCTGCGTTTTTAGAACTCCCACTAAAGTTCGGTATTTATCAGCTTCCGCATCAGTTGGGTTTAACTCCAAATAGGTTTCATAGGAACGCACGGCATCAGAAGTCTTTTTGGTTTTGGAATAACAATGACCCAAGTATAGGAGCGCCTGCGCATTATCTTTGTCCAGCGCGATAACCTTCTCAAGTTGAGAAAGCGCGCCCCAGTAACGATCTAGCTGATATAAACAAATGCCATAGTTTAAACGACAGTCAACACACGCTTCATCAGCGACAACAGCTTTGCGAAAAACCTCTTCAGCTTCACGATAGTGTCCATCACTGAGAAGCTTTTTGCCTTCGAGCATTAACCGTCGAGCCTCACTGACAGGCAATTTCGACGCGTCTTCCGATCTCATAGAATTGGCTAAGCGTGTTGCAGAAGTGATAACATTCGCGCGCGAATAGGATCCGCAAACATCTTCAGCCTTTGCTAAAGAAGATCGAACGTTCAAGGTGCCGACGAGCAAAAACAAGAGCACGCCTGGAGAAAAACGTCTAATCATGGTTCGAGCAATTCTCCAAAAGAAAGACCACCGCAATCAGAATCGAGAACACACCATTCGTTTGTTCTATCAAAATTTTCCAAAACCAAGGTCGGCTTGTATGAGACCCAAGCCGACCTCAAATATCTAACAGCACGAACGACAAATCCGAGAAGGGCACGTGAAGTGCATTCAGGAAGATTATTCGCTTACTCTTTCAAGTCTGCTCTCAAAAGCACGCCGGACAGCAATTCAAATCCTTGCTCATCGAATTGATTGTTTCTCAAAGCACCTTCCAAGAATTGGCGTTCTTCGGCAGATACAATGCCATCAGACATAATCAATTCTCTTATAACCTTAGCTTCGTACTTTGAAATTTTGCCATCATCCGACAGACATTCTTTAATAGCTTCTTCCAAACTTCTAACTGACACAAGTATCCCTCCAAAAAAGCACCACAGAGTTGAGATTATACTTTAATCTGTTAATGCATTAACCCACCACATATTGAATACCCAGAAATGGAAATTACAGCCACCGAGTTAAAAGAACGATTGGACCGAAACGACGACCTGGTTCTCCTTGACATTCGCAAAGACTATGAACTGCCTATCGCTTCATTGGAAGGCTATGTGCACATTCCCGACGATGAGCTCGAGGACCGCCTGGATGAATTGCGCGATTTCGGCGATAAAGATGTCGTGCTCTACTGTCGAACGGGCAGGCGGAGCAGTGAACTGGTAAAGATTCTGGAGGAAAAAGGCTTCACCAGAATTTTTAATCTCACAGGTGGGTTGCACGCCTGGTCAGACGATATCGACCCTTCTGTCATGAAGTATTAAAGATAAACTCGTATATTCAGTCACCGACGGAATTTCCGGTCCATCTGGCAAACATCATGGCAATCGGTTACGGCACCGACACTGTGCCGTTCTGATCGATTTCCACTGTCATGTTTCTATTGAAACTTGAAACGATAAGTGACGAGGGCTCTTTCGGGTAGCCGCGTTTTGTGAATGTCACCGTTCCTGAGACGGAAACGTTTTCAGGCAGTACGATGTCCTCAAGAACCCGGGTCGGAGTACTGATAGCGTATGAACTTCGATTTTGAAACTGCTCTGAAGGGATTCTGCCTGTCACTTCGATGGCTTCATGTAATTCCAGAGCCAACGCCTTCACCCGGGCAAGGTCATGAACAAGCTCCCTGCCAACGTTTCGAACGGTGAGTTGAGCGTGGGTGTACTGCAAAACCCGGAAGGCGAACAGCGGCAGCGCCAGAAACATGGCGAGAAACACCAGTGCCTCGACTTTGCGCATCAACGGCCAGTTGCTGCGCTTAGCCACACCTTCGTTTTGCCTGTCGTCCGCCGAATTCGACACTTTTGGGACCCCACACAATTTAGTATAGTGCACCAACTTCCCGTCCCATAAACGTTTTATAGGTTCATGTTCGTGCCAATCTCTTGGACAGCAGACCGGCATCAAGATACACTTTAGACCTATGGCAATCACCGACGAATCGAAAGAAAAACTCAAAGCCCGGTTGGCAAAAGCTATCGGTCACTTGAACGCCGTCTACCGCATGGTCGATGAGAAGAAGTATTGCATCGACGTCCTGCATCAGCTTAAGGCAGTTCAGTCCGCGCTCGACAAAACCTCCGAGGTAATTCTTCGCCAGCACCTCGAAACCTGCGTGGTCGAAGCCGTGAAAAATCAGGATTCCGAAAGAGTAATAGACGAACTTATTCAAGTTTTCAAAAAAGCTCCGAATCTATACGTCATCGAAGAAGACGAAAATTTGCCGCAAGGCGCGATCGTCAGTGGCGGCAGCAGTTGCTGTAAGCCCTTATAAATGCTCTATTTCGAGCCCCGACTCGGATTGATTTTGCTACAAACGGATTATTAACTGTGATCGTCGTGTGAACGCGCTCAACTTTGCCGTGGCACAATTTCGATAGATTGAGGATGCAAAACCAGTTATGAAAAGAGTCTTGATATTATCTGCGTCCGCTGGCGCCGGTCACGTCCGCGCCGCGGAAGCTATCGAAAAAGCGCTCTCCACACACCAAGGCATAGATGTGCGCCACGAAGACGCGCTGCACTATACTAACGCCGCATTTCGCAGAGGCTATTCGAGCGCGTACATCAATATGGTTAATCGCGCACCGCAGGTTTTAGGCTTGCTTTACGACTGGGCCGATAAACCTTGGAAAGACGAGAGGCAACGTTTGGCTTTCGATCGATTGAACACTCTTCCCCTGGTTGCCATGCTCAATCGGCACAAACCCGATCTTGTAATCAGCACTCACTTTCTGCCGGCTGAAATTATGTCATGGTTGATTTGCCGCAAACGAGTAGAGACCAAAAACGCAATTGTGGTCACCGATTTCGATGTTCACTCGATGTGGCTGTGCCACCACTATTATAGATATTTTGTGGCGTTGGATGAAACTTGGGTGCATATGACGCAGCTCGGATTTTCTCCAGAGCGAGTCGTGGTCTCAGGAATTCCAGTCGACCCGGTTTTTGAGATAAACAAAGACAAGATTGAAATGAGAAAAAAATACGGACTTGATCCGGGTCTTCCAACAATCTATATGTCTCTGGGTGGATTTGGAGTTGGACCAACTGAAGAAATCGTTTCATCACTCTCGCAGATTCAGCATGATGCGCAAGTCCTGGCCATGTGCGGGAAGAACGAGGATCTTGTCGGTCGACTAAATCAGATGAATCTCACTTTCGAAGGACGTTCACGTCTGAAAATTCATCCAGTTGGTTTCACTCGCGATGTCGATGAATACATGACGGCATCGGATATGGTGCTTGGCAAACCCGGTGGTTTAACAACCTCCGAAGCGCTCTGCAAAGGCTTGGCATTCGTGATCGTCAATCCCATCCCAGGTCAGGAAGAACGAAACGCCGATCATCTGCTGGAAGAGGGCGCCGGAATTCGCTGCAATAATTTGCCGACGCTGGCATATAAAGTCGACAATTTGCTGGGTGATCGCGAAAGATTTGCGCGCATGAGAGAGAATGCGCTTCGACTCTCCCACGCCGATGCGGCAAACACGATCGTCAACAATTTACTGAATAGTGAAACGGAACGTTCTGCAGTAAGTGCAACCGGTCACCGTTGCGCGACCATGCGAGAGCGAGCGGTGCGAGCTACTCGTCGAGCCACCGGTTCCCTGGTGTCCAGATTGAAGCGCAAACGCCGAATGTAGCTGAAAACTTACTGAAAAATTAGCCGCTCAAACCGGAAGTGGTAAACCGGTTATAGTCGAACGAAAAAAATATCGATCGTTTGGCGGAACGATCGATATTCTTTTTACGTGAGTGAGTTGCAGTTGAGTGGGTGGTGAACTTGATTTCAACGAGAGTGGACGATGCCGTGAAGAGCAGACTGCCTTTCCGCTCTCCACAGCTTAAGTCCGGTTGTGCTCGCGTTGAGAAAAATTGTTGGCGTTCAAAAAGCAAACGGTTTCTTCGTTGATTCGCTTAAGAACCGCCTCCGTCATCTGGCGGGACTTTTGTCCTGGTTTCAAAGGTTCCGATTCGATCTGGAATATGATTTTTTCTTCTGCTGTTAAACCAGCGAAGACTGTTCTGGTGATACCACTTTCAACGGTTTGAACATTTTGAAGATGGTTTTTCAGTGCAGGGTAACCGTCGAAGTCAGGCTCTGCAACACCGAAGTCGGCGGTGATCACCCAGTTTTTGAAAGCCTTGTCGAAATCAGCTTCTTGTTGATCGAGGACTTGGCGAGATTTTGAATCGAGATTCGCTTTGAGGCAATCCGAGATTTTGTCGTGAAGGGTTTTGCCATCGGCGCCCTTCTTAAGGAATGTCCATCGGTCATAGCTTTCGACGAGAACTTCGTTGTTACTGTAGGTAGGAACAGGAGTAGTTGGAATAGTCTTCGGAAGAACAGCTGTACTGAAAGTGACACCAGCACTAACCCAGAGCGGTGAGTTATCGATCTTGGCGAAACTTGGAACGTTTCCAACACCGGCTTCGAAACTGTCTTGATTTAAAAATGATGACATTAGCTTCAACCTCTTACCGCACAGCGAGCGCGTTTAACTAGTGGTACCGACGTGGTATCCCCTGCGTTATGCACACTATGTAGTAAATTCGGTCAGGTCAAATGTGTTTCGTGTGCATGAGTACATTGTACGAAGCAACCCGTGACAAACTTGTGACAAAACATTAAACGTGAAAACGCACTGAAATTCAGGGTTTGTTTACGCCGTTTCGATTTCGGCAGCCGATTTCAGTCCCAATTCGTCAATCATTCG
>CAZRMH010000030.1:0-12593 GCA_964600935.1 uncultured Candidatus Obscuribacterales bacterium | reverse complement strand
ACGAATTTTTGGCACTTACCTGTGACAGTCATTGGAAATTCGGACACTACCTTTATGTATTTTGGCACCTTAAAGTGAGCAATTCTGCTCTTGAGCCATTTGCGAATCTCATCAGGCTCCGCGGTACGACCTGGTTTAAGCATAAACCACATCGCCACTTCTTCTCCCAGCAGTGCATCTGGGACACCGAAAACTTGAGCCTGAGAGATGTCCTCGTGTGTGTGCAGAACTTCTTCGATCTCGCGAGGATAAACATTCTCTCCGCCGCGACAAATCATGTCCTTGCTTCGACCAGTAATGTTCAAATAGCCCTGGTCATTCATTACGCCCAGGTCGCCTGAGTGCAACCAGCCAGTTTTATCTATAGTACGCTCAGTAGCCTCTGGGTTATTCCAATAGCCCATCATCACGTTGTGTCCACGGCAAAGAATCTCGCCTTGAGCCCCTCGCGGAATTATTTCGCCAGACTCAGGGTCAATAATCTTCAATTCAATTCCAGGAATTATTTTGCCTACGGTGGTCGCGCGAATTTCGAGACTGTCACTAATGGTAGTGGCAGTCATCAAAGGGGCGCTCTCAGTCAATCCATAAAGGATTATGACCTCTTGCATATGCATCTCGCTTGCAACACGCCGCATCAGTTGAACTGGGCATGGAGCGCCAGCCATGAATCCGCCGCGCAAACTGCTCAAATCAAATTTAGAGAATTCGGGTGAATCCAATTGCGCAATGAACATAGTCGGCACGCCAGACATGTGTGTGCAGCGCTCCTTCTCAACGCATTCCATCGTCGGAATTTCCTGGAAGTACGGGCTCGGAATTACAACCGCGCCCCCGACGGAGAGCACAGCCAGAGCGCTGCTGATCATGCCACCACAATGGTAAAACGGCATTGGAATGCAAAAACGACTTTTCGAATCGAGCGCCATCGCGCGTGCTGCAGCGAATCCGTTGTTGATCAAATTGTGATGGCTGAGGGTTACACCTTTCGGGAAACCTGTGGTTCCCGATGTGTACTGAATATTGACGGCATCATCGAATTGCACTCGCTGTCTCCGTTCTTGCAAGACAGAACGATCGATCTGAGCGCTCAGCTCCAAAAACTGGTCGAAACTGCGATACGTAGAATTACTGCTGGAGACTGCCTTTATAAGCGGTTTGCTGTGCTCCGACTCGGTCAAATCACCGAGAACAATTACTTGCTCTAAAGTTGTGACTCTTGAATCTTCCCGCTTCTTCAAGGAGTTTACGACATGCGGAGCGAGCTCAACAATCATTTCAAGGTAGTCGCTTGTACGATTTCGCGGAATCGAGAAAAGGAACTTCAGTCCGGATTGCTTCAGAACGTATTCCAGTTCCGATGTGCGATAGCCCGGATTGATGTTGACGAGAATCGCACCAATTTTCGATGCGGCAAGAAAAATTATGAACCACTCGCAATTGTTCGTGGACCATATTCCAATTCTGTCACCGCGGTTGATACCTTGCTGCAGAAGGGCTAATGCCAGTGCGTCAGACTGGTCTAATAGCGCCTGATAGCTGAAGCGCTTTCCTTCGCAAGGGCTGACCACGGCGTCCTGATCACGCGTGCCTCGCGATACATCTTCGATGTGTTGAAAAATCGTTCGGCCGATCAACGGCTCTGTCGTGATTCCGTGGAAATAGCTCGGTAACAAGCTCTCGGAATCACCCGCGCTCTGCATAGTGCCTTGTTTTGTATCTAAAGCAGCTGGGGTGTTCACGTTACATCGGGAAGGCTTCTTTTCCGCCCATGATCATGACTCTATCCGACTTTGCTTTTTCTTTTTCGACTACGCGGTCTTGAATGCCAGGCTTGATGCGATTGCGGCGTTCGTTGACCTTAACTGCTTTGCGAGCTTCGTTGATTACATCAACGGCTGATTGAATCGTGCTGTCGCCCACTTTGGCTGAACCGAAGGTGTTGACTGCGACAACGGGCTTGACAGCATCGCTGACCGAGTCCATCGCGGGCAGGTTGAAACCACCGCTAGATAAAATGATTGCCGAAGCCAGAATTGCTAGGTTGGACATGATTTCTTCCTACCGTGACCTACGGGAAGTATAGCGCTGTTCTGAAAATCGAGGAATGTGAGCCGGCATTGGTTTAATATTTGTATAGGAGCTACAATTGCAGACAGGCTCAGGAAAGACGTTTAAGATGAAGCACAATTTAACTAAAGTCCTCATGACAAGCCAAGCGTCCGCGTTTCGGGCATTCGTCACAGCAGCTTTGTTGACAACAATCTACATTAGCACTCCATCTGCATTAGCAGACGAAGCTAGTGATATCCGCGAACATAACAATCGTGGAAATCTCCTGCTCTCGCGTCGACTGTTCCAGGATGCCATTAGTGAATACGAGACAGTTTTGCAGATCAATCCAGCTCACGCAGTCGCAAAATACAATCTTGCGCTCGCGCACAATCAGTGGGGACTCTTCCTTTACAGCAAGCGCAAGTACAAGGAAGCAAAGGAACAACTGGATATCGCACTTAAAATCAATCCTAACGATAACAACATTCGCAAAAACGTAAATCTGATCGACCACGCCTTGAGAAATTCGGCACCACCAGCGGCGGCAGCCACAGCAAAACCGACCGGACCGCAGGATTGGAATCCGTTCGACGAATCGCTGGATAAGCCGCAAATTAAAAAGAGTCTTTCGAATGCCGCCACCACTTCAGCACCGGCAATCAACACGAGTCAGGCAGTTGGCGCGAATCCGGCTGGCGGTGGTACCAATAGCGGCGCCAGTATCATCGGTGGTGGCGGAACGAAGAACGGTGAAACTGGCGGCACCATCCTAAGCAGCAATGCTGGTAACAACTTCACTGGACCAAGTGGTGCCAGCATCGTCGGCGGTGCAAGCATTTCAAGTGGTGGCAAAAACGACATCTCAGGTCCGAGTCTAGTTCCACTCTCAAACAGCAACAGCGTAAGTTCGGGATTTGAATCAGGAAACGCATCGTCGTCGTTCTTAAACAAGGGTGGCGCTGGCGTGGCCACTCTCGATACGACTGCACCGGAAACTTTGTCCGGCGGAGTGAGAATCGTTGGTGGTTCCGCTGGATCTGCCAGCATCATATTCGGTGGCGCTCCGGCAGCCGCGACTGCGACGGCGAGCAACTCTGTTTCAAGTGGAACGGCAAATGTCTTCCCGTCACCCGGTTCGCAAACCAGTAATTCCGCTCCAGCTAACAACGCTGCGGTGAGATTCACTCCTCGACCGTCAGCCGGCAACGTACCCATATCATGGCCAGGCGGAGGAGAATCGACGCCACAGAGCCCCTCATCGCGACGAACCGACGAAGGGGCTGCTAAGCCGACGCCAAGTTTCCTCGATAAACCGGAAGACAATCAACCAGCCGATCAATCCGACAAGACCGAAGAAGTCGACAATTCGTCTTCAGTCGAAGACCTACTCGCTAAGATGGAAAACAAAGTCTACGGAAAAGTCTCAAAAAATATGCCAATTCTAAAGCGAATTGAACGACTGGAAGTAGATACCAATGGCAAGAAGAAAAACGGTTCTGTCGCCGAACGGCTGAAAGATCTGAAAAACACCTACGGTTTTTAGTCAGACGCAGACTTGCCTTGTGCGTCAGTTAAATACTGTTTTGCGGCTTGGAAAGACGCGATAACGAGCATAGTAGTAACTAGCGCCAAAAGCACGGCAAGGAAGCCATGAGCGTTGTGAATCCCAACCCGATCGCCGATGGCTGCCACTACCAGCGGGGCAATCAACACGGCACTGCCAGTGCTGATAGACATTCTGGCAGCGGCGAGAGTTGTTCTTGCACCTGACGAAGCGATTGCCAGAGAGAAGCTCAGCGGATAGATATTTGCATTTCCAAGACCGGCGATTCCCAGACCGACAAGCGCTATCATCTGAGACTTGCCAAGCCAGTAAATCAGAAAACCAATAAGTGCCACCACTGAAGATACCGCGAGCAGTGGCGCAGGCAAAAATCGACGAGAAAGGCGCACTCCGAGAATTCGGCTAATCAGCATGGAGACCAGGAAGATGCTCACCGACTGAACAGCATCTTCCTTCAACAAGCCTTTTCCTTTTTGCAAGAAATCCGGCGCCCAGAAGATAATAGACCACTCGCAAGCGACGCTAAGCCAAATAACTATCCAGAAGAACCAGTATCTGAGCGGTAACGGTCCAGGCAAATGTGTACGAGTGATTGAGGAGTAGGCTGAGAAAACTTTTCTGGATGAAACCAACAAACCAACAAAATAAACCAGGGGCAGAATCATGGCAATTCGCCACCCCAAGCCCATTCGCACAAACTGTCCCACAACCAGTGGTGAAACCATTGCGAACAAACTACCACCGATATTGGCTTCTGTAAGCGCGATTCTTCGTTCTTCTTTGAACCGCTCGGACATGATCGTGGTAATGCCCTGTCCCATAGTACTTCCGCACGCGCCACCGATGAAGACACTAAATATGGTGACCGCAATGACTTTAGCCAAAAGCAGTGCACCGATTGCAAGAAGCAGTCCGCTACCGGCAATCCAGATAGAGCGTGATACACCAAGCTTTCGAATAATCAAATGTCCAAAAGAGCCGGCCAGAATGACGCCAAATGACCAGGCACTGAAATGCAAAGATCCCTGGGTGTAATTAAGCCCCAGTTCTTCTCTCAAATAAGGCATAGACGGTCCGAGACCAGAAAGGATGTAGCAGTAGTAACCGATCAACAGATAGCCAACCCAGGTAGCTTTATCACGAACAAAAAGCCGGTCGTCAGTTGTTGAATTCAAGGATGCCACCAGTTACTGGTATTTCTGGCGATTATACTCGATGTAACCACCGCGATGCCTGCTGTTGGTGGCATGATGCGTGTAGTGTAAGACGCCGCCTTTTTCGTTCCAAATATACTCACCAGATACAGTGACGTAGTCACCCTCTTTGAGCGGGATATATTGAGCCAGACTTATGTTGTGCGCGACGAGGACTGTGCTTCCTGCCGAAGTTCTTAGAAGAAATCTTTGATGAGGACTGCCTTGTCGATCGTCCGGCAGCAGTCTCAGAACGCGTGCGGTTGCAGTGACATTGACGTTTTTCGCGTGCTGATTTTGAGCCTCGACAAGACTGGCGTCATTGGCATCACCTTCCGGTTTTCCAGCAAACCCGTCGAACGGCCACCAACCTTTCCTGGTGCTTCCGGGCGTGCTCAGCGGGTTGGCGAAGGGCAATTCATGAACCGACCGCAACCGTCTTGGAATTTGACCAAGAGAAATTCTTTCACCGACGATACCGCTTGTCGGAGCGGAAGCATTCGAGAAGGGGTCCACCCCAGGCTGATTACTAGGATTTCCAAACGCAGCTGGCGCATTTGTAAGCGATGGAGATTGCAAAGCTCCAGTAACATTCGGTGATATCGCCAACGGTGTCGCTGAAGATTCTGGAGTTGAGCTCGGTGACATTTGAGTCGGCGCAGTCACTCCTGGCGGTACCGAATTCGGTGTCATAACACCCTGATTCATGACCGAGGATTCTTGTGCTCGTCCGAATGAACCGAGACCAGCAGTACCGGATGGAGGACATCCGAACCCCTGGCTAGAACCTCTCGCCGCCGCTGGTGGCATGCCTGAAATCGGAGTAATGGAACGCGACGGGGGTGCAAAATTGGTTGGACTAGTTTCAGCCGGACGAGCAGAATTTGAGCTGCCAGTGGATACGACGAGTGCTGGCGAGCTACCGATACGGGCTTGCTCTCTGATTCGTGACTGGCCGTCATCGAAACTTTGCCCGCTAAAGGCACTCGATTGAACGCGGTCGCCACCACTTCGAGCGCCGCCGCCGGAAGCCTCTCCACCGGCAGAATCAGGCGCTGCGGCCACTCGGGACGATTTCATCTCGGCCCGCTCTTCGGCTAGCTCCGACTCGGTTTCAGGCGAACCAAAGGCAGGATCGAATTTCTCTTCTTTGCCATCGAGATCACGACTGCCCTTGAGAAGTGGTGTGACATTCTTGGCAGCCCGCCGTTCAGATTTGTCGGTATCGAGTCGATTGGGAGAAAAATTTCCGACTTTGTTGCTGAGCGTATTCGGTTTCTTAAACTCATCGATTAAAGAACAGCCACTGGCGCCCAAAAGAGTGGCGAAAAAGAAACCGACGAGGAATATATACGGAGGACGCATAACGGTATCCTAGCTTATGAAAGACATTTTCGTTATGCTGATATGAAGCCACGAGATGCTCTAGTAATGGGATTGGCGACCAAGATCGCCGCAACAAGCGACTTGCAGCGTGGTATATAGTGAGTGCAGAAGGTTTAAACTGATTCAGGTTTTTCTTTTAGGAAGAAATCTCTCACGAAATGCTTGCCAACGTCTACATAACCGGAGATTCGCTCAATGCCCACGACTTGATGGGCGAGTTATCTGCGCCTGACTGGCGATCGTCCACGGTGCAACGCCTTGAGACACATGGACTCCGCGTAGTAAATCCTCTTGAACTGGCGTGGAACGTTCAAGAAACTCGCGAAATGGTCGACATCACCGATTCGGCGGACAAGAAAGTTCGTCGCGCACTCGACCTGATCGATGAATGCGACGCGCTTCTCGCTAATATCGAGCGTGCCACATACAGCACGGCAATGGAGATGTTTTACGCCCACAGACGCGGCAAGATGGTCACGGTGATCGGGCCTGCCCCTTACAGTCCATGGATTGTCAGTCACTCACAAGCACGCTTCAATGACCTCGATCGGGCCGTCAACTACCTGATCGACAAACACCCGAGCGTCGCTCCCTTGAGCTGGGCGCTACAGTACGAAGGACTTCTTGCCGAACGTTATGAACAGATGCCTCCACCTGGCGAACCGGATTTTAAATTTCTCGGTGGCGCACTACCGATTTTAGTTCTGGCCCCTCACGCCACCGCATACTGGCGAGAAGGAGAATTCAAAAGTCAGGATTCATTCACTGGTTCGATCGCATCAATTTGTAATCGGACAGCCCAATGCCATGCGATTCTCACTAATTACTGCTGCGCCGCTGATCCAGCCTGGTATCTCGAGACGCCATTCCGTCGAGCACTGACGGACGTCGTCAAAGCAGGCAAAGTCGGTTGCGTAGTCATGGTTTTAGGAAGCAGTTGGGAAGAAGCCCCCGGGCTGCAGATCTCGTCCTATGGTCCGACTGAGGAAGCTTGTCATCCGTTTATCAATCTAATCACCGAGAAACTGTCCAAAATTGAGCCCGTTGTCCCCGGCAGTTTCGATCACCCGGTTCGTCCGCTCGCGCTGTTCGTCGCTGAGGTTCTCGGAGTGCCTATAATCATCGTTCGACTTCATAAACGCTATAGAATGCCGAGACTGCAACCTCAACTCTTCTCCAAAGTTTCCACGTTGCTGTCTGAGTTCGTTTCCGAAATCGGCGTAGAGCTGGCCAGGAGTCAATCGTAGATGCCGGGAGAATTGGTGGCGCTGGTTACTTGCCCTCCGGACAAAGCAGAAGATCTTGCCTCCTCGATTGTTGAGAGTCGGCTTGCTGCCTGCGTTAACATCATCGGACGCGTGACGTCTGTTTATACGTGGGAAGGCAGAATCGAAAAAGATTCAGAATCACTTCTAATTGTCAAAACGAATCGCAAAACTTATGATGCATTCGAAAAACGACTGAAAGAGCTTCATCCGTACGACGTTCCCGAAATCATTTGTTTGCCGATTGAGCTGGGAAGCTCAGCCTATTTGGCTTGGCTTAACCAATCTATCGGCTAGGTAAGGAGAGACATTTTGGCTGAAGGCGAATCGACTCTTGTAGATGTTTTCTGGAGGCGTGTCAGTGAAACGCCTGACAGAGCAGCGATTATGCACAAGGTTGACGGCAAATACCAGTCGGTGTCATGGGCCGAACACGGAAAAATCGTCGCAAATATTTCCGCAGCGCTAGTCAAGAATGGTATCACTCCTGGTGACAAGGTCGGAATTCTTTGCCAGAACAGACCGCAATGGACCTGGGCTGATGTAGCCATTCTTTCGGTTCAAGGCGTGACTGTTCCAGTCTATCCGACGCTTGGCAGTCAGGAAGTAACTTACGTAATCGACAACAGTGACGTGAAAATAGTTTTTGTCGAAAACTCCAGACAATTGGAAAAGCTCAGCATTCCTGCTGCTTCGGTACCTGAAAAAGTTAAGATGGTAGTCCTGATGGACGGTTCCGTCGGGCCAGCCGAGCCGATGCTAGAAGTAAGAACCTGGGAGCAATTTCTCAATGAAGGTGCTGAGTATTTAGCCGAGCATAAAGACGATGTTCAAAATCTCCGAAAATTAGATCCGGAGAGTCTTGCCACAATCGTCTATACATCAGGAACTACTGGGCTTCCAAAAGGTGTGATGCTTTTACATCGCAACATTTTCGCAGTGCTGGACTCGCTCAGCCAACTGATTGACTTTAACGAGAACGACGTTGCTCTATCATTCTTGCCGCTCGCACATGTCTACGAACGGGTGGGTGGTCAGTTTCTCTCCATATTCCTGGGTCTGCCTTTTGCTTATGCAGAATCTATGGAACAGGTGGCCAACAACCTCCAGGAGGTGAAGCCTACTTTTTTAAACGCGGTTCCCCGCTTCTACGAAAAAGTCTACGGGCGTGTTTGGGGCCAGATAAGACAAATGCCACCAGCGCAGCAACACTTTGTGCGCTGGGCGATCTCGTTGGGCAAACGGGCCTGCAAACAAAAAATGGCAGCGCAGCCATCAGAAACAAGCTTCCTCGATCAGTTGTATAAAGCGGAACTGAGAATCGCGGAGCGACTGGTTTTCAAAAAGATAAGAGAACGCTTCGGCGGACGTTTACGGATGATGACATCGGGAGCAGCGCCGTTGTCGAATGACGTCCATCTATTCTTCGAAGCACTCGGCATGCCGATCGTCGAAGGTTATGGTCTGACTGAAACATCGGCGCCCTTGTCGTGCAACACGCCGACAAAGAATAAATTCAAGACAGTTGGAAGACCTTTAAGTGGCGTGGAGGTCAAGCTTGCTGCCGATGGTGAGCTGCTCGTCAGAGGTCCAAACGTCTTTGCCGGATACTACAAAAACGAAGAGGCAACCGCTCAGGCATTTGAAGATGGTTGGTTTAAAACCGGTGATATAGCCATTATCGACGACGAAGGTTACATTCAAATCACCGATCGAAAGAAAGATATCATTATCACTGCTGGTGGCAAGCATGTGGCGCCGCAGTTTATTGAAAACCTGTTCAAGGATGAGCCGCTGATTACCCACGTCCTGGCTTACGGGGATCGTCGAAAATACATCACCGGTTTGATTACTCTGAATTCGGAAGCGCTTCAAAGTTTTGCCAAAGAAAAATCAATTAAAACTACTGACCACACTGAACTCACGCAACACCCGGTGGTTCGCAAAGAAATCGAGCGCCTGGTTCACGAGAAGAATCAAAGCCTCGCGCGTTTCCAGCGTATCAAAAAGTTTGTTATCCTCGATAAAGAATTCTCGATTGAGAGCAACGAACTCACCCCGACATTGAAGGTGAAGCGCAAGGTTGTCACCGAGAAATACCAGAAAGAGCTGGATGATTTATACGACTCGGAAGACCTCGAAGCTCAACATGCTGAAGTCGAATCGTAAAATCGCGTGATTTAATCGAAAAAATCCTCTATATCAAAAGAGTTAGATTAAAAAACACTTTACATTCGCTTGGCAACTAAATACAATAGGGTCCGGCAGCTTATACTTGCCGCTTTGTTGAGTTAGGACCGCAGACGTGCAGACGTCACTCCTCTTACTATGTACCGCCCGATTCATGTATTGGCTATTCAGCCACGAGGGTTATAAGCGATGTTCGATTCGATTGGACGAGGTTTCCGGCTAATTTGGGCCAGCATTAAAATGGGCTGGCACGATAAACGGCTGATGTTACCGTCGATTATTACGGTGATGAGCAACATTTTCTTCGCCATCCTTCTATTTCTTCAGGCTAAAACGCAATTCGGCGGCAAGTCTGAAGTCGCAAACAAGATGATGGCTCAAGGACAGAGTCTGTTTCAGCAAGGCGCCAACGGAGCTCACGGGCTCACGGGTATGCCGGGAATGGCTGGACTCAACGGTGCCATGGATCCGACGGGCATGGGCAGCATGATGAGTCAGGACAATGCCATGGCTGTCACCGGCATCCTGTGCGTGTGGTGGCTCACCAACAGATTCCTCGAGGGCGTCACTACTGCTCTGGTCTATAGCCACTTAACCGAAGGCAAAGGATCGGGCAAATTTAGTGCAGCCGCGAGTGCTGTATTCACAAGCCTTCCAGCCATTATTATGCTCGGATTGGTGACCCTGATTGCCAAACGAATTGCCGGCTGGTTGCGCGGAAAACAAGGTGCTGGCGGCATGTTCGGCTTCGGCTTCAATTTCCTGGCCGGCATTATAGAAGTATTCTGGACTCTGGCAGGACACATGATTCTTCCCGCCATTGTCATTGAAGGTACGTCATTCTGGGGCGCAATGAAACGGGCCGACCGAATCGCACAAGGCAACTTGCTGACCATCGGTGTCGGCGAAGTCGGCGTCGACGTGATTTGTCGAATCACCAGCGCCGTCGTCTACGCAATCGGCGTGGGCGGTTTCGGACTGGCATATTACGCACAGATGAGTCTGACCTCGCCGGCCATGGTGCTCACAGGTATTCTCTGGGCAGGACTTGTGCTCGTCATAACCGCCCTATCCATTTATATACGTTCCGCTTTCTACACTTGCCTCTATGTCTGGGCCATCACGGCTGAGGAAGTCGAGGAAGCACTCAGAGCCGAGATTGCACCACCAGCACCGCTGGCTGCAGCACTCGCACACTAGGAGTGACTTTTCAGGGTGCAATCGTAACTGTAATTTTGGGCGAATCCCAGCGTTCTTCGTGAGCCGTTGTCCGTCATAGCGAGGCGCAGTCGGACAAGACTGTTCCGGCATATCAGATGGCGGCTCGTTTCATAGAGATTTCCATCAATTAAGAGTCAGCCAGCAGCCAGACAAGCGTTTGGACTAGCTCTATATTGTGAACGAAATCGAAGGAGAAGCTCGCAGGTGAAACCATGCAATTGCTAACAGATGCCTCGAAAAAACCCGTCATGCTCAGACGTTGTCGTTTCGTCGGTTTTCTCCTTCTCGGTTTTATCGCAAGCGGCATCTTCATCACCATCATAGGCGCGATTCTCGGATACTCAGCAATTCCGCTTGCGGCCGGTTATTCAGCAATACTGCAGTCGAGAAATACGGCCTTGATGTGGGTTTTATCGATCGGCTACAGCCTCGGAATATGGCTCACTTTGTACTTCGCTGGGCGCTTTTACATGAAGTCGACCAGTATGCTCGGGTTCAAATATCGAAGAGAAACTCTCACTCCGATTTTCATTTCATCCGTAATCTGTTGGATTCCCCTGATGGCAATAATGGCTATATCATCAGGAATAAATGTTGGAACGGGTGCAATCCTGTTTGGTCTCGCATTGGGATTGTTCGGACAAAGCCAGCAAATGGTGGCACTCAAAAAATCACTCCCGAGTGATACCACTCCGTTTCAAATCGAGTCAGCGAAACCTGTAAACAATGTCGAACTAACCAATCAGTTATACGAATTGAAAACAGCTGAAAGCATCGAACATTTGGAGCAAATGTCCAAACAATGCCTTTTATTGATCAAGCCCGCAGCCGCAACCCAAGCAGACTGTACGTCATCGCTAATCGACGAGTTGATGAAAAGGAAACTGAATACAGAAGCCGATGAGTTGTCTTTACTCCAATTGAACCTGGCTGAAAGATAGAGAAGCAAAAATTGTCTATGCAATTATCGCGACTATTAACACACACAAACCCGATCGTTCTGCAACGAAGTCGCTGGGTCACATTTTACCTGGTCGGCATAGCGGCTAGTACCGGCTTGGGACTACTGCTCGGCATGATCAGCGCAATCTGTATCTCGATGCCGTTGGCAATGCTATTTACGGTCATGACGGCGGAGAACTGGCCAACGTTTCTCATCCCTTGTTCGGCTGTCGTCGCCGCTCTTGCAATTTGGATCGGTCAATACTTCGCTGGATTTCTCTACAT
Organism: uncultured Candidatus Obscuribacterales bacterium; assembly: GCA_964600935.1. Classification (GTDB taxonomy): domain Bacteria; phylum Cyanobacteriota; class Vampirovibrionia; order Obscuribacterales; family Obscuribacteraceae; genus JADYXR01. The sequence goes on along the minus strand of CAZRMH010000030.1, from coordinate 492 downwards.
GGATACGGTCAGTCGATTAGGATTCGGACAACGGAAAGAAGTATTGACACCACTATTTCTCGCGTCAATCACGCTATGGGGAATGGTTTCATTCATTGTCATACAGTCCAACGGATTGCTCAACTTTGGTTCATTTGCAATTCTCACAGGAATTGGAATCAACTTATTCGGTCAGCGGAAACAAGTAAAGCAGCTCCGAAGAGCTCTTCCCAACAGCGATTCCAATGTGCGATTGGTCAGTCAAAGCGATTTGAGCAATGAACTTTATGAACTCAAAACCGCGGAGAGTATTGAGCACTTAGAACAACTATCAAAGCAATGCCTGCTCACTTTTAAACCGTCAGCCGCCTCGTCGAGCGACTGTACATCAGCCTTGATCGATGAGTTGATGAAACGCAAGTTGAGAACTGAGGCCGATGAATTGTCATTGCTCCAGTTGAGATTGTCCGAGCAATAAGTTGTGATACCGTTTCTCCTTGAGCTAGCACCACT
>CAZRMH010000029.1:0-32261 GCA_964600935.1 uncultured Candidatus Obscuribacterales bacterium | reverse complement strand
GTCCAGACTACTCGATCTCTACCCCGGAAAATGTCGACCTCCACCTGGAGCTCGCCGGCATCGGCAATCGCATTTTAGCAACCATGATCGACACTGTGCTGGGCGGGCTTGTCATCATAGTCCTTGGTCTATCGTGCGTCTTGATTGGTTTCATTCTAGATTACTTTCACGTTTTCCCGGTTTCGCGGAATCAGATTTTGATGGTCGCGGCCATGTGCGCGATGTTCATTGCTTTCATCATTCAGTTCGGATACAACATTCTCTTTGAAGGCATCTGGCATGGTCAGACACCCGGCAAGCGCATCGCTCAAATTCGGGTTATCGAAGCCAATGGCCAGCCGGTGGGTTGGGCTGCGGTGTGCATCCGCAATTTGATTCGCATGATCGATGTCGGCGTTTTGCTGATTGGTTTGCTCGCCATGCTGATAGATAAAAACGAGCGCCGGTTGGGCGATCTTGCGGCCGGAACACTGGTAATCAGAGAACGCAAAACCGACATTTCCACAGGCGAAGTAAAATTGTTGACAGAGGCAAAACCCGATTCTTTACTCGATATTGGCAGAATTACTCCTGAAGAATACGATCTGCTCGCACGGTTTTTGAAACGCAGAGTAACTTTAGCACCTGCCTACAGACCAGTGGTTTCGAAGAAGCTGGAGACATATTTTAGAGAGAAATTAAACGAATCGAACGGTGCCGAGACCGCCAATGCCAACGCTTCCGAAGCGTTTCTAGAAAAAGTTTTTCTCTCTTATCAGGCTCGCGGCATCGAGTAGCGCTTCATCATTAGCGTCCCGCAAATCGCAACCGTTCAAAAGCTGCCGATCTGCCGCAAAGGCCATAATCTGACACCGGGGTTAACATGAGGAGTCGTGCACCTGCGAATTTTGCCGGATAGCTGAGTGTCAGAAAAACAGTCAGTTTTTCTGACAGATCGCCAGAACTCTTCCGTCGTCAGTTCTGAAGCGGACGAATGACGAATTCCGCATTTTGAGATGTCAGAAAAACGGTCAGTTTTTCTGACAGCGGACCAATGCAAATTGCCAACCAAACACGGCAAGATGCAGCACAAAAACAGTGCCGCCATCGACACCATGTTCGCTGAAGTTAAAACGTCACTCTATCTAAGCTTTAACGAGTTCTTCGCGTTTTTCAATCGGCACATACTTGAGGTCCATTTCGCCGGTATATTCAGCCTCCGGACGGATCAAACGATTATCCCCGAGCTGCTCTAGAATGTGTGCAGCCCAACCGGAGATCCGACTGATGGCGAAGATCGGCGTAAAAAGGTCACCCGGAATGCCGAGCATGTAATAAACGGAAGCGGAGTAGAAGTCGACATTGCAGTTGAGCTTTTTCTCCTCTTTGGCTAAACGCTCCACGATAGTGGACATCTCGTACCATTTGGTCTCGTCAGCACGTTTGCCGAGCGCTTCGGACATCTTGCGAAGGTGGAAGGCACGCGGATCTTGAACTTTATAGACTCGATGCCCGAATCCCATCAATTTCTTGCGATCGGCGAACATCTTTTTGACGTAAGGTTCGACGTTGCTTACTTCACCAATTTCCAGAAGCATTTTGATCACTTCTTGATTGGCGCCACCATGCAAAGGACCTTTGAGGGCGCCAATCGCAGCGGTGACTGCCGAGTACATATCGGTGAGCGTTCCAGCGGCTACACGAGCGGCAAACGTGGAGGCGTTGAGTTCATGCTCGGCATGGAGGATCAACGCCATATCGAGAGATTTAACAGCCACCTCATCCGGCTCTTTACCGCTGTGAAGTAAATAGAGGAAACTGGCTGCTGTAGTATGATTCGGCTTAGGATCGACAAGCTCGCGACCGTTACGAATACAATCCCAATAAGCGACGATTGTCGGCATCTGAGCAGTCAAGCGCGTCGCCTTGCGGAGATTGGCTGCCCGATCGTTTTCGTTGGCATCCGGATCATACATAGAGAGCATGGATGTGGCGGTTCTCAATACCTCCATCGGCACTGACTGCTTAGGCCACATCTTCATCGCTCTAATTACATCTTCAGGAAGCTTGCGATTGGCGCCGAGCTCTTTGTGAAGCTTTTCGAGTTCTTCCTTTACCGGCAAACGACCAAACCAGAGTAGATAAACAACTTCTTCGAAAGTCGAATTCTCTGCCAGATCGTCGATATCGTAACCACGATAGACAAGACGACCCTTTTCTCCGTCCACCTTACAGATGGAGGATTCTGCCGCGATAACGTCCTCAAGACCTCGATTAACAGCCATAACCAGCTCCCACGAATCTATATATCCTACTACTCGATTTATACACCAAATGACAACTCGTTATGGCAACCATAGTCTTTTGTTCAAGTTGTAAGCACTGGCTTAGAATTAAGGGGGATTTTGACTAAAACACCTCGGCTTTGGATTTGCAGTCAAAAGAACCCGGAAACAAAGCGAAACAGAGGTTCTTTAGAAAACATGCCCCGATCAAAACCCCAAGATCGACCAGGCCATGAACGAAAGAAAAGCGAGCGGCTGAACTCGAAGAAGCAACTCAATCTGATCGCGTCATTTGCGGCTGAACTGACGAGGTACGGACTGAAGCCGCTGCCATCAGCCGTTTTACTCAGCCTGGCCGCGCGCGGATTGATGCCGAGCCCGCTGGAAGGCACCACCGCCGGTAGACTACTGAGACGCCTTGCCACCGAGATTTTCGAACACGAAGATTTGCACGTTGATCAATCCGACTTAGCTATTTGTTTGACAAATCCCGCAGATTTAGATGATGACGGGCTGGTTGAAATCCTCCTACTCCAATCAACAGATTTCGAAGAAGCCAACCGACAATTGGAATTGTTCAAGTCCATCAAACTCAATTTCCTAACTCCCGAAGTTCACAAATGCATTGCCGACCCACTCTTCTGCGGCTGGCTCTATCAGACCATCTTGATGGGCAGAGCGGATTACTCACTTTTGAGAACGCAACGTTCACCGAAGTCCCTCTCGCGGATCACTCAGTGGTTCACGCCCGAATGGATTAGTGACTTTCTGCTTGAAGAGTGCTTCCGCGACCGACATCAGAACGTATACTCTGGCCTTGCCGCATTCAACTCACAAACTTTTCTCGATTCCGCATGTGGTGCCGGACATATTCTTGCGCTGGCGTTTCGAAAGCTCTTAGATTGTCGATTATCCGCAGAACCAGGCTACGGAAAGAGTATGCCTGGCGAGCGAATCAAAACCATCGCCGATAACCAAGTTGATCCTGAAATTTTGACAAAACATCTGACTGAGATACTATCCTACCAACTCTACGGCTTAGACACAGATCCGCTCATGGTCAAGTTGTCCGGATTAGCGATTTATCTAACCAGTCGAGATCTGAACAGGACAGCACCACTACCGATACCACTGTTATTCTCATTCGGATCAGATGAAAGCGAGTCACTAGCTAATCATGGCAGCCTCCTGTTATCCCTGAAACCACGACCAGTCGATATACTCATTCGCCGTATCGACGGCACCAGATTAGAACTATCAGAACTACCTGAACGATTCGATCTGCAAGCACTCAACCCGCCTTATCTCAGTCACAGGTTAATGCCGAAACACTCAGCAAAATTCTTGCGCGAATATTATGACGGCTGCCAATACGACTACTACACTGCTTTTCTAGAACTCAGCATTAGACTGATGAAAGAAGGTGGACGTCTCGCTTTAATTTGCCAACAGAGCTTCTTGAGCACGAGCCGCTTCGAATCACTGCGTCGCCTGCTGATTGAACGCTGTCATATCCACAGTGTAGTTCAACTTGGAGCGGGGGCATTCGCCAGTCGCGGCGGCGAAAAGGTAAGCAACGCGATTATCTCGTTGAGTTTAAAACAGGAAAACGAAAATGGGCATGAACTCTCGGTATACAAGCTCGTATCAGCGAACTCAAAAGAGCAAGCTGAAACGGAGGGTGTGGTTGAGTATGAGAAAGAAACGTTTCTCGAGGCGGATCTGATCACCAACACACAGATGATTCCAGGCTTTCCGTTAGTGCCGTTTTGTCCGAGGGAAGTTGCAAATCTGTTTCACATTCATCCTACAATTGCCCAGAGCGACAGCGGAATAATTCTTACAAATGGACTATTCACTTGCGACAACAAGCGCTTTGTACGCCATTTTTCAGAGATGAACGACATCGATAGTAACAATTACGTTCCCTACGATAAAGGCGGCGGACAGAAGTGGTTCAGCACAACGCCGTATATGCTCGAGTGGACAAATAATGGCGACGACATTCGTTCCTTTCGCCATCAACGCGGACAATCGAGAGCGTTACCTGGTGAACGGTTCTACTTTCAGCAGGGAATCACTTATTCATATATCGGAACGAAGGGATTTAAAGCAAGACTGCTTTCTCCTGGTAGCGTATTTGATATCGCCAGCTCAGCAATTTTCAGCGAAAGGATTGATTTATACTACCTACTAGGTTTTCTGAATTCCTCATTAACCCGCTATATTCTGGGAATGTTAAACCCGACCGTTAATTTTCAGATCGGCGATTTGAGACGCCTGCCGTTCTGTGCACCGGAAGCCAGCCTGGTTAAGGACGTGGCGAAATTGGCTAAAGAAGCTGTGGAATTAGCCCGCGAAGCGGAGCAATTCGATCGTACTTCACCAACATATAATCCCGCGTTGCCAAAAGCCAGCATAAACGCAAGAGTCACCTCGATCAATCAAACCGAATCGCAACTACAAAATGCAATAAATCAGGCAATCTTTGATTTGTATAAGATATCTAGCACCACTCGCGATATCATAAACGAAAACGAATGGGTAACCCGAACGCAAGGCAACTTGATCGCGAAGTAAACTGCAGTCAGCAAATTAACCGTCGGCAGTGATTTGCTCGACCAGCTCCTTGAGGACTTCTTCAGCCTTATCGTTGGCAATCTGACAAGTCCCGGCTTTCTCATGTCCACCGCCGTTGTACTTCAAACAGAGTTCGCCGATATTCGTTTTCGAGGAACGATTAACGATCGATTTACCGATAGCAAATACCGTGTTTTGCTGCTTAAGCCCCCAGAGAACGTGTATCGAGATGTTGGTCTCAGGATACATCGCGTAAATCATGAAACGGTTGCCGGCAAAAATAGTTTCCTCAGCTTTGAGATTCAACACGATCAAGTTTTTGTGAACTGTGGAGCAGCGGCGAACTTGCTCCTTGAATTTTTCAGCCTGCTCGTTATAGAGCTCGACTCGCTCGACAACGTCCGGCATCTGCATAATTTCTGAAATCTCATGATCCTTGCAAGCATCGATCAGCTCCATCATCAGATTGTAATTAGAAATTCGGAAATTTCGAAAACGCCCAAGACCGGTCCGTGGATCCATTAAGTAATTGAGGAGGACCCAATCAGTAGGGTCTAAAATTTCTTCCTTGCTGAACTGCGCTGCGTCTGCCTTATCGACTGCCGCCATCATATCGGTCCACTTAGCAGGGAATCGCTCAAGACCGCCGTAATAATCCCAGACCACGCGCGCCGCAGACATAGCATCGGGGTCGATAATATGATTTTCTCTTTTCTGTTTCACCCGGATTGTTTCGCTGAGGTGATGGTCAAAAGCGAGGTGCACGCCGTCGACGTAAGGTAAGTTGGTTGTGATGTCGCGACTGGTGATGTCAACCTTGCCATCCTGCATGTCTTTGGGATGGACAAATAAGATGTCATCAATCATGTTCATATGTTTGAGCATGACGGCACAGACCAGTCCGTCGAAATCGCTACGGGTGACAAGTCTATATTTTGTGGCATTCTGGGTCGAATTTGTGGTGGTTGTCATCGCTCTCTCCGTTAGCCGTCTACGCGCGCTCGTAGTATCAAGTAATATGCGCTTAGCTGAAAATTGAATGCCCCCTTTTTTGACCGAGTAAACGTCAGGCGTAATTTCCGGTAGAATTGGTCTTCTCAAGTTCGATCGGAGGCTCTCTTGCAAGAAAAATCAGGACATTCGTCGTTTCGCCAGGTGGCACCACTGGTAGTACTAGTTGCCGCACTATGCGGCGCATCGTATTATGTGGCACCACTAATTGCTGAGAATGCGTTCCAGCAGAGTCACACCATGGACGGTGGCACGCCGCCCATTGAAGGATACGAGGAAATCATTCACCCCAAGACGGCCCAAGCATTTTACAACAGCGCCAATGTTCGTTATCACATTGGTGACCTGGCGGGCACGGTGAAAGATTGCACAAAGGCAATCGAACTCGATCCAAAAAATGCAGAGGCCGTCTTCTTGCGAGCAAACGCCCTTTTTGATGACGAAAAGTACAAAGAGGCACTGAAGGAATACAACAAGGCAGTCGAGCTCGATCCTACAAACGCCAAAATCTTTTTGGAACGTGGTCGTTGCAATACAGTTCTCGATAAACCGAAGGCAGCTATGGCCGATTACGATCGCGCAGTCGAACTCGATCAGTCGGATCCGGCGATTTACTGCGCTCGCGCATACATGCGAGGAGTGAACAAAAATACCAGAGGAGCAATTGAAGATTTAACTGCTGCAGAAAAACTTGATGCGCGCGATGCCTGGATTCCATTCCAACGAGGTAATGAAAAACTCACCCTCGGAGATAAACAAGGCGCACTGGAAGACTACAACAAATCGCTCTCAATTTTGCCCGATTATGCGCCTGTTCTCTGGAATCGCGCCCGCCTTCGCTGTGACCTGGGAGACAGAATTGAAGGACACAAAGACATCGACGCCGCAATCGAGATCGATCCAAAAGAGGCTTATGCCCGAAGAGTGCGAGCGGGAATATTGATCGAAGAAGGCAATGATAAGGAAGCGAAAAAAGACCTGAAAATCGCTGAAGATTTAGAAAAAGAAAACGAAAAACGTCTGGAAAAAGACAAACAAAAAAAGAAAAAGAAGAAGCGCTACGAACTGATCGAGGACCCTCTTGTTTACAAGTTCTGCGCTGACACGCTCGCACAAGAACAAAAAGTTTTCGGGCCTGCAAAAGTCCCAATTAAACGTCTCTACATCTACTATCGAACCGGCAAATCGTGCCAAACCACGATGGTCGATGAGAAACGTGGAGTGTTTGTCATCTGCATGGCTAACGACGAACACGTCGATATCTACTATTACAGCCTGGTTCACGAGCTCATGCATTTGCTCAACACGAAAATCGCGGATCCTTTCATCGAAGGAACGTGCACATTGTTTGTCGATCACACCAATCCACCCAATCAACGCAAATTCAAATTGTGGTCCAAACGATATCAGCGAGGAGTTCTCAGACTGCGGTTCTACGCTGAAACATATTTGATGGTCAAAGAACTGGAGAAAAAACTTTCTCTTCCCGGTCTTTCAAAGCTTTTGACTCATCTCGATTACAACACCGGTTCTAAAGACTGGATGCACATCGACAGCGATTCTTGGCTGGAAACAATTCCTGAACCCAAACGTGAAGCAGCCAGACAAATTATTGCAAAATACGCCGATGTCATCGAAAACCATCTTCCCGACGATGGCGCCTACGGCTTCGACAGACCGTATGGAACAAAACGAAAGGATGGCAAAGTAAAAGATCAATACGGCAAAACAATCAGGAAGCCGGGCGATTTTGGAAATGATCGCGATGACAAGAAAACCAAGGCAGAGTTAGAGCGCGACGAACAAGCTCGCCGACAACGGTGGCCAATGGATTATTTGCGAGAAGTGAAACCCGAAGAAGGAAAAGACTTACCGGAGCCAAAACCATCAAGCCCCTTACCGGCAGCGATTCGCCAAAGTTGATAAACCGTCCCTAGAATTTCAACAAAACTGATTCTAACGAGCATGGATTACTAGAGATTTCACGTTTAGTAACGGCATCTCCTCAGGATTATGATTGCGAGACGGTTTACCGTCATAGCCGCCAGCTCAACCCAGCAGTTTACTTCACTTGAGGCTGTTTGCTACTTTCTAGTTGGCATGCGCGGTCGCTCAGGTAAGCGCTGAGGCTGCTGTGGAGTTTCTCGTGGTCGACCGTCGGTTCGCGGTTGCCCCTGAGGCGGTCTCCAATTCGGTCCCGGAACCTGAGGTTGCCTTTCCAACTGCGGCAGCGGTGGTGTCAGATACGGTGGCCTTTCCGGCACCGTATCTGATGGCGTAGCGCCAACTCGACCGACAATTTCTTCGCCTGCAGGAGTAATGATTCTGCGCTTGTCGCCCTGGCTAATCACGATGGTTCCAGCTGGAAGAGGTTTATTCTCAGATGTGAATTTGAGGTCTTTGTTGCCAATCAAATCGACATGCATGGGAAACTCTCGACCGGTTGGTTTCCAGTTCTCACCATCGCGGGTGTACTCCATCCACAGTCCTGAATTTGCTCCACCCGGGGCCATTTTGATGGGCTGCGCCTTGGGAGGAGTTACGATAATCTCAGTTGGAATTTTACCGGTACTGTCGTAATTAACATTGATAAAAGACTCATCCCTTCTGGAGTGGTGCAAAACAACTCGCGGTACACCTTCTGCATTTGGCACAGTCACGGTTGTGCGGTCCAGCGGGTGTTTCTTCGGATCGGCATCCCAGGGGCGCCTGTAGGTCGTGCCATCACCATATGTTTCGAAGGAATCGCCGGTGTTCTGATCATAGCTAGAAATAAATTCTTGCCCACGTTCATTGCGTACGCGAGTTTCACCATTCCCATACAAGTTATATTGTTTGCCGGTTACCTGGTCGATCGCTACATCGACTGTTTCCCTACCTTTCGCGCCTGGAACCAGCTTCGGCATGAACTCTTCCATCGACTTTTCTTGCACGAGTGTCGCTCGATCGGCGATCATCCGTTGGCGGACAGCCGCTCTCTGACTTGCGTCCGTCATTTGACTAGGATCGGCCGGCTCCGTCAGTTGTTTAATTCGCGCAATCTTGTCCTCCGGAAGCGACTGCCCAAGCGGTGCTCGAAATTCGAGCCAGGCTGTGCTGCTGTTATTGCGCCGAACCGTGTCAGGAATTTCAGGAACTCGTTGAGCGAAGTCAACGACTCGCCCAGCCGGATCGCGTACCGTATAACTGAGAAGAGTGTCAGGACCTTGCCTGCCTTGCTGTCCTCGAACCTTATCCGAAGCATATTCGTAATCGATTTGTCTGCCGTCACGCAGTTGAATCGAGCGAATCGGATTCACCGGATACGGTGCCACAGTGCCATCCGGTTTCTCGGCGGAAGCCATGACAGTTCGATCATCTCGTTTGATCAAACGCCCGTTTGCATCAGGCAAGCTGTAACCATTTTTGTCGAGATAATCAAGTTTCAAATCCGAGCGAATTGCGACATCGGTGCGATTGCTCAATCGAACGTCGGTTGCCATCGTGCCATCGTTCTGACGACGTTCAATTCGAAGATTGCCATCAGGACCAGCATTGCCGCGCTCAATCAACTGTATCTCTTTGCGTTCGTTCAACTTGGTGACTTCGTATCGATCGACTTTTCCGTTTGCACCATAATGGAAGTTGAACTTATCGCCTTGCGGAGTGCTTACTTCCGTCTTGCGGCCATCTCCATCGAATTTGGTGACGAAGCCTTCGTAATTGGTTTCAGACAACCTGCCGTTTGTGTAATTCTCGTAAGAACCATCAGGAAACCGACGATTAGCAATGCGATAAGTATCTCCTACTCTGTCGTAGTACTCGCTGACATAAGTCGGATAAGTCCGTGTCAAGCCTTTCTCTGACGGAAAATCTACTGTCAAATCAGGGTTTACTAAAATTTTTACGTCACCAATCATGATAGGCGTAGGCTGGTCCCTCATCATGCGCCCACGACCGAGCGGCTTACCGCTTGAATCCAGCACATCGACCATGTTTCCTCGAGGGTCAATGCGAACGGTATTACCACCTACGGTCGGAATCTTAGTCCATTCAGCTTGTTCAGCTTGCTCAGGACGCCCGTTACCCTGCGGTTGATCAAAGTACCGACCGCCATCATTCCGAGACCAGGTGCGCGGCTGGGTGTCGCCAGCAGCAGCCAGAAGAAGAGTTTTGCTGGCGTCCAGCCCGGAACGACTCGATTCGTCTTCCGGTTTACTATTATCGGCTCTGTCATTGCCAGAAGCCGGCTGATCGCCTCTACCCATTGTTCCTAACTCCTCAGACCGACTGTATTCGCAGCGAGCGAAGGGCACGTTCTAATAATTTTTATTCCCTTCTGGACCATCCGCAAACCCCGTAACGCTGAACTGGTCTGCAAAAGCCCATAAAATCACTCTAGAAGATTAGAGACTAACTGTAGATGGGAAAAACCGGGGGCAACTGATTAAATTTCGATTCCAGGTCGTTTCGAGCTGCAAATGGCGTTCAATGTTGAGAATTCTAGTTGTGATATTGCCGACCAGAACAAGCTTTCGAAGAAATCAGCCTGGTGAGCGCAATTTTTCATTCAGCAAATCCCTAGAACATGGCGCGAACCAGCGGTTTAAGCAGACATGCGGCTGAACAGTTTGCGACCTAAAAGTTTTCAAGCAGGGCAGCAATACCGCCATGAGCACTAACGAACTTGGACCTAAACGCCACGGTGAATTTGGGTAGTCGTGTGCCCCTTATAATCACGATCTTCGTCATTATCCTGGTCTGCTTCTTCGCGCATCCAGGACAAGAGCCCCTTGAAACTGTCCTTACGCAATCGCTGCTCTAGCCGCTCAGAAAGCCGCTCCAGCAAATCCTTTTGATTAACAGCAATACTAATTACCCGGTAGTTGCCGGAACGATTGCTAAGCCTCCAGACCACACTATCTTGCTTCTTTCCAACAGTCATCACTGTTTTAATAAGCAAATCGCCACTAACTGGAACTTCGGTTTTATAATTCAACTCGGCGCGATTGAAAATACGATGCCACCGTCTGTAGTACCGCTCCTCAATCAGAGTTCGAAAGGTTGAGACAAATTCAGTACGTTCCACTGTTTTCAGCGTATTCCAACGAGCACCCAAAGCCTTCTCCGACATCTCCTGGTAATCAATGATTCTGGCAGCTTCTTTAAACACCGCAGGACTGGAGTCTTTGCCATGCCACACAGAAAATAGATTCACTACCTTTTGAACAGTTGCTTTCCCGCCAGACTCGGATTCGGCGAAACCGGGAGGCAAGCAAACTGACAACGCCAGAAGTACTGCGAAGCCGAACATTTCGACTGCTGTCGACAATTTTTTAGAACCAGAGGACATCTAGATACCTGCGATCGAAGTCGAGCTCACAACTGCATTCAGTCAAGCGAAAAATCGACTCCACTATATGTATATAGCGCATGGAAACGATTTGCTCAACCTGATCTGTTTACGCTGATTCGTGCTCTTTCGACTTGGTTCGCACTAAAGTAGAGCTAGAGCGCAGCTTGTCGATGTTTCAACAATTGTGCCGCGATCAATAATCCAGCCGTTGCCCAGCTGAACAAAACGAGCATGTCGTACCCATAATCGGCTGGCGTCGATAACATCACTCCCTTAAAGGCGTCCGCCGCATAATACATCGGAAATGTCCGCGCGAAGTACTGCTCCCAAGCCGGCATTCCGTCTACCGGCACCATAATGCCGGAAACAAACATAATCGCCACGCCGAAAATCGAAATTGTCATCGTGTAGATTCGAATAGTTCTGAGTAAGCAGGCCACTCCCAATCCCAGACAGGTAAAGCAAAACATACTGGCGAGAGTGACTCCGACAAGTCCAGGCAAGTTATGCCCGAGTTGAAACTTGGCAATCGGCGCCGTGATCGCCAGCGCAAGCCATACGACAAGAGACGCTTCTACCGTGACGGTGAACACCTTGGCGATAATAGCTGACCGCAAGCCATTAGGCGTGAGGATGATCTGCATGTATGTCTTCTACATCCACTCGTAAATCCATGAGAATCCGAGATTCATGCAGGCTAAAACATAACAAAGGTATGCCACTAATCCTGGTGTCACATAATCACGCAGAGTGAAGTTGACTGGAAACAATGTTTCCGAGGTAATCGGTATGCTGAGCGACCCGGTCTTTTGAGAGAGCACGTTCAAGAGTCCCATGGAAATTTGTTCATCGACAAGCGGATTATAGCCCTCCGTCAATATTTCGACAGAATCCTCCAGCAAGTCTTGATCGACATTAGCCAGGGCGACGATCTTTCCTTTAGCCAAATCATCTTTCGCTTTATCGAGATCATCGTAAGTAATTACTTGAAACTTTTGTGAGGCTTCTAGCTTCTTCTCAAGGTCACTCGCATCGCTTGGGTCATACAAACCGAACGGCATGTGCGCAACACCAGATATGGTATCACCGACAAATACAATAATTAAAACGGCCAGTAATGTACTCGAGAAAAAGTACAGCGGACGTCTGGCCCACTGCATCAGATCCTTCCGTATGATGGCAAATACGGCGTTCATCGGGTGGTTCCCAGTTCACTTGCCGTGGATGAAGCGGATTGCTCGCTCGAAATGGCAAGAAAAACTTCTTCCAGTGTCGGTTCGCTAGTTGCAAAACGAGAGAACACTATGTCGTTTTCTTTCAACCACCCTAAAATCGATTCCAAACTCTGAACAAGCTGCGAATCAGCTGGTTGCGATAAGCTGATTGTTTGTCGCAACGCATCGTACTGCGATTCAGCACCAAATCTTGCACGAATCTCCGTCATTATTGCCCTTAGTTTTTCATCGCCCGGCTGCTCAGTCAGACGGATCGCAATTCCGCGCATGCCACGAATTTTTAAACGTAATTCGTCGATCGTACCTTCTGCTACGATCATGCCTCCGCGAATGATGCCGATTCGATCAGCAAGCAATTCCGCTTCCTCTAAATAATGGGTAGTGAGCAGTATGGTCACTCCGAGCGTTTTTAGATCTTTGAGAGACTCCCAAATTTGTCGTCGCGACGCGGGATCGAGACCCACAGTCGGTTCGTCCATAAAGAGAACCTTGGGAGAATGCAACAGAGCACCGGCAATCGTAAGTTTTCGCTGCATACCACCGGAGAAAACCCCGGCGCGATCGTTCATTCGATCGAGCAAATCAGCCTTCTTTAAAAGGTCCAGGATGCGAACTCTAGCGATATCAGATGCGATACCATGCAAGTCAGCGATAAATTTTAGATTCTCATAGGCAGTCAACTCATGGTAGATGGCAACGTCTTGAGAAACGATGCCAAAACAATTTTTGACTTTCTCAGGGTGCTTTCGACCATCGAAAGTACAAACTTTAAAAGTACCAGAGGTTGGTTTCAGCAGCGTCGTGAGCATGCCGATGCTGGTTGTTTTACCTGCGCCGTTGTCACCCAGAAGGGCGTAGAGTTCGCCAGGAAAGACCTTGAGGTTAAGCTTATCGACCACCTTCCTGGTGCCGAATGACTTGCACAAATCAATTGTTTCAATCGTTGGTTCCGACAATGCTCTGCTTTTGCTCGCGTCATCAAGTTCAGAAATGCGTCAGCGAGTTCAATGTAAGTCGGACAAACACACTGCCACAGTTCAATCCTAGCAGCTTACAAATTACCAGACGCGTTCAAGCACAGACGCGAAGCTTTCCCGAAGGATTCGACCTCCAGAATTACAATCGCGGATAAGGAACGTCGAACCAGTGGTTGGCATTCGAAACCTAGATCGATGTCGACTCGAACCACCACTACAGATTCAAAACCGGTCTATCGATTTAACACTCCGAACCGGAAGCCGTTGAAGGCGCTCCGCAGGCTTTAAGAATGCTGTCGGTATGACAAACCTTAAAAACTTTGTACACCGAAGGCGTGATGTTCGTAAAACTAACATCGTGTTTCTTGGACTCGGCGCGCAACAAGAGTTCCTCGAGCCACTCCAAACCTTCCACTGTAATGAACGTGCAGTTCTTAAAATCGATGACGATGTGAGCTTTATCAGCGGCGAGAATGCGCTCAGCCTCTTCCAAACCGCGGTCGAGCGAACCTGCAACAATCACAGTTTCTGTAGGCTCCGCCTTCGAATTAGTTGTTTTCTTCGCTACCATAACTTTTCCTTTCAGTTGAGTCAGTCACCACGTTTACCTGCCACCATCAGCGGTGCCGACTAGGCGCGTTCGCGCGGTGGAAACGAACTGGTGAGCAACATGAGGATGTCGTCGCCAGGCGGATAACATGGGTTTGTTTTCAATGCCATATCTTCAAACGTCGAGACGGCGATTGTCGGAATTGCTTCCTCGAATTTCTCAGGAGTGATTCCCAGTTCGCTTATCGCTAGCGGTTGTCCAGTCTGTCTAGCCAGGTCATAAACAGCTCGTTTCAGCGCGGTAATTGCGTTTGCGACTTCTTCAGGCGAGCCTTCCGGTCCGCTGTTCTTATCGACGAGACCAAGGAAGCGAGCAGCTCGCGCATACTTCTTATCGGCAATCCACAATGGATAGTTTGGCACTGAGATGAATTTATTCGGTATGCCAGCGTTGTATCCGATGGTAGTGAGCAAAAAGACGCTATTGGCCCTGCCGTGCGGAATGTTGAAATAAGCACCCAGACTGTGTGCCAGCGCGTGGTTCAAGCCCACCGATGCATTACCGATCGCCATGCCGGCCAGGCAAGCTGCATTATGCAATTTATGACGCCAGAGAACTTCGTTCGGTTTCTTCAATACTTCCGGCAATGCTTCAAAAATCAGTCTCATCGATTCGAGAGCCAACCCATCAGTATAGTCAGAAGAGAATGTCGAAACGAGTGCTTCGAGCGCGTGAGCGAGCGCGTCAAATGCGGTGTCACGAGTGATATCGATTGGCAAACTGCGAGTCAAATTAGCATCAATGATGGCCACGTTCGGCAACAAAATTTCGTCAACCAGAGAAATTTTTCTATTCTTCTCTTTGTCTTTCACGACGGCAAAAGGCGTAACTTCCGAACCAGTTCCGGAAGTAGTCGGAATAGCGACGAGCTGAGTCTTTTGGTGTTTCGGAAATTCGACGATGCGATGTCTGAAATCGAGGAAGTTGACGGCCAGTTCCTTGTAATTCAAATCGGGGAAATCGTAAAAGAGACGAATAACTTTAGCTGCATCGAGTACGGAACCGCCGCCCAGGGCGATAATCGTATCCGGCTGGCTCAACTTCATTGCTTGAACGGCTTTCTGAATTTCTGCAAAATCAGGTTCGATGCCGATGTCACTGAATACATCGACGCGACAATTCGCCGGCATCCGTTCAGTCACCATCGAAAGATGCCCACGGCGAGCAGCTGAACGCGATGTGATTATCAACGCGGTTCGCGTATCCAGATCACGAAGGTGATCGATACTGCCCGGGTTTATATAAATGTTCTTCGTAGTTTGAAAGCTAAGAGTGTAGTTCTTACGGCGAGGGACCCGTTTATAATTCATCAAATTCTTGATGCTGACGTTATCCGAGGTGATATTGCCACCTCCGGTTCCGCATCCGAAACTGAGGGTAGTGGTGAGATTGTTGTACACACCACCGAGTCCACCTATCGAAGTCGGGCAGTTTACGATCACGCGACCAGCATTGATGGCCAACGAGAATTGTTCGATCGCGTGTTCATCCTGACTGAAAATCCCGGCAGTGTGACCGGTACCACCAGAATAGTTGATGTCGAGAGCACGATTGATGCCTTCATCAAGGGAATCAACCACGACATAACCTAAAACCGGCATTAGTTTTTCAACAGCCAGTTTGTGATAGCGCAACTCCCCATCCAATTTGCACAACAGCATTTTTGTTTTGGGTGGAACTACAATTCCGGCGGTCTCAGCGATTAAGTCAGCTGGTTGGCCGACGAGCTTGTAGTTCATGCCGCCTGTGCGTTCATCGATGGCGACGTTGGCAACTTTGATGACTTCCTCTGGGGAGCAAACATGGCAACCCAGACGTTTAAACTCAGCCAGTAAATCATCGGCAATTTCACGGTCCATCACCAATGTCTGCTCCGAGGGGCACTCAGTGCCGTTGTCGAACGTTTTTGAAATAATGATGTCCATGGCTGCAGAACCAACTGCAGCAGATTTATGAACGTAAACTGGAGTATTTCCCGATCCCACACCCAGCGCCGGCTTTCCGGAACTGTAGGCGGCTTTGACCATGTTGGTTCCGCCTGTCGCCCAAATCAGGTCGACTTCAGGGTGCACCATCATCTTCTCGGTTTCCCTTCGCAATCGTGAAGATTTCTCTACCCAACCGATGAAACCCTTTGGCGCACCAGCTGCAATCGCAGCGTCGTAAACGATTTTGGCAGCCATGTTACTTGAATTGGCGGCCATGAGGTGAGGACTAAAAATCAGACAGTTGCGCGTTTTAGCACATGCGATTGCTTTAAAGATGACGGTCGAAGTCGGATTGGTCACTGGCGAGAGCGCAAGGATAACGCCCATAGGCTCTGAAATTTCGACCATGTTCTCTTCCGGAAACTCCCGGATAATGCCTACAGTTTTTTTATCTCTGATCTGCGCGTAGAGAAATTCTGAGGCGACGTAATTCTTGAGAATTTTGTCTTCGGTACAGCCCATGCGAGTTTCAAGGTGAGCGGCTTGAGCAAGCACAGCGGCATTTTCAATCGCGGCGATGGTCATCGCTTTGACTATGGCGTCCACCTGCTCTTGACTGTATTGGGTAAATACAGCAGCTGCCAGCCTTGCTTGCCGAACCAGGTGCTCGACTCTTTCGTCCAGCCCTACTTCCTTATCCCTGATCTCGGTTGACATCGTCGACCCTCATTGCAAAAATCCACTTTCCTGCCGTATAGACACGGTTTTGCTTCCGTTACTCGGCTCGTTTGTCGCATTTCAAACCGCATCTAAAAGAGCAGAGCGACCTAGTTTTACTGCATATTCAGTAACAAAAAAACTTTCGTGGCGCCAAGTTTCGAAGAGCGAAAAGCGCAGTCCTGCGCGCACGACTTTATCAAGTGTAAGTCAAAAGCCCCTAAATCGGCCCGCGGACGCAAAACCTTTTACAAAGATCGTTATACTTATACGATTGCTCGGTCAGGGTAAAACACCCGGCGCATGGCTCAGGCCACTGCGCAGACCGTTATTACCGTACTTTCCCCCTTGTAAGTATGTTCGTCTCAACTACAATAAATTCGGCGTCTAGGCGTCCAAAATGAAACGGGATCTACAGCCCAAAGGCTTGGGACTTGTTGTGGCAATGGCAAATCAAAAAACACTACTGAACGACTCTCCTCGAGATGGTCACGATCGAAGCAATCAAGTGAAAATAGCGTTGGCGCTGACAGTGGCGCTCGTGTCACCAGCCGCATCGATGGGGAAACCCTGCCAGGCCGCTGATTTCAGACACGCGAAGAAAATTATCGTTCCGGCGACAAACATTCCTCGACGCTACGATTACAGCTCGAGCAGCGGGCGTGAGTCAGGTCTTCCATCAGGTTACGAATCGAATTATGACAGCAGCTATGCAGGAGCCGATCCAACATATGGATCAACTTCCTCATCTACTTCAGCCAAAGTCAGCAAGTATGGTTTAGTTCCACCACCACCACCCGTGACACCAAGCCTTTTGCCTTCCAGCATGGCGCGCGACGTCCCACCGCCTCCAACCGCACCAGCAATGGCATCGAGAAGCTCGTCTTCACCGTCAGCTTCGTCGACTAATAGCCACAAAGGGTTTCAACAAACCAATGGTGATCCGAGTCGCTCTACTTCCCTGGAGCGCCACGTCATCAATTCAAAATCGAATAAGCTCGGCGCAGAAAATTCGGTCATCAGCCAAATAACAGCACAGGCAGATGCTCTCACCAAAGAAGGAAAGCTTCAAGAAGCGCAAGACTTGCTCGAGAAATACGAGAAAACCTATCCCAAGAATACGACTCTCGATCACAAACTTTCGCAAGTTAGTCTGGAGCGCGCCAAGTATTACGTCAGAAAAGATGACTACGTTGAAGGCGCGAAGCAAGCGCGAATAGCGCTTCATCACAACAGCAACAGCATCGAAGCTAAGAATGTGCTCGATCAGATATTGCGCCACCATGGGGTCGATCCGACACATGCGGCATCACGCGTAAAAATGGGCGATATGCTCTTTTCGCAGGGCAAGCTTAAAGAAGCTCGCGCCGAATATGATTCGGCATTAAAAATTCACCACTCCGGAGAGGCTTATATAGGTCTGGGAAATATTGCCCTGCGAGAAAACAAACTCAAAGAAGCAAAAGCCCACTATCAGCTCGCTCTCGAGAAGGAACCGGAGTCGTCGGTCGCTTTACGACAGCTGGGTATCGTCAGGTATAAACTCAAAGACGTGGTCGGCGCCAATGCCGATCTCAGTCGGGCACTCGTTCTCAACCAGGACGACAAACACGCCTCTCAGACCTTAATTGAGTTATGGCAACGACAAGTATCAATGCGACCCAACGACGCAAACTCGCATCTAGGACTGGCGCGGGCTCATCAGCTCGCCGGCGATTTAAAATCAGCGCAGAACTCATACAGAACTGTTGTATCTATAGATCCGAATCATCCGAACCTTCCGGCAGCTCGCCAGAGCTTTAAACTGGCGTTAGCCAGACAGGAAGCGCAAAAAACTTACGATGCGGCGAAAACTCTCGACGCGAGCGGCGCCATCCCTGAAGCCTATACGAAGGCTGGGGAGAGTGTATCGCTCAGTCCAGGGGACGTCAAATTCCGCCTGTACCAGGCGGAGCTTGCCGAACGTTTAGGCAACTATCCTGATGCTAAGCAGCTCTATATAGAAGTGCTAAGACAGGATCCGAAAAATCAAATTGCCGCACAAAAAATTAAATCACTGGCGGGAATTCTCTCTGCTGGCGACACCGCGCAGTCCCTGCGTGGACCACTCGATTCTTCGCAAGGTTTGCAGGCCCAGGCCGGCTCACTCGCTGCACCACCAGCAGTGGCAACTGATTCAGCAAGCCTGTTGGGCGCCGGACTGCCACGCCTCCGAGGCGAAGGTCCAGCATTGTCATCGCTTCCGACCGCTCCAGGAGTTCCGACAAAACTTCCGACTGCCGATCCGGTCAACAGCATGAGCGGTTTCCTTGGCGACTTGCGCAATTTCATGGTCGTACAGAAAAAACAGCTACAAAAAGAAGAGGATTCCGTACTCGAAGCAGTTTCAGGCAAATCGTCGTCCGCGAAAGCGGCCGCACTTCCTGATCTGCCGCCGCTGCCATCTTCCGGCAGTGTCGATACGGCATTACCGAAAAACATGATTTCGTCGGATGACATCCAGAAACTCTTAGCCCGAACAGGGACAGCACCCGCCTCGCCAGCTGCAAACAACGCAATCGGCAGCTCCGGTGGCGCAACTTCGGCAGGAGACATATCTCGTATACTGTCAGGAAATGGTACCGCAGGCAGTGCCGCATCAACCGGCGCAGGTATGGCCGGGTTGGACGCAGCGACTATTGGCGCGGCGCTCAGCAGTGGCCGATTGCCTCAGGGCATATCCGCGCAAGATGTTGGCAGAATATTAGGCGGTATGTCCGGACCCGGAGCTGCCAGCCCCCCAATGTCTTCAAATTCAGGCTACTCAGCAGGAAACTCGAGAGTCGGTGAAACGATCTTGAGTTCCCCTAGAAACTCAGAAACAGTGCTCAAAGTAGCTGATACTCCACCGGCGTCAGAAGTGATGCCACCGGTTGCGCCGTCCAGAGCGACATTTGCTCCGCGGTTCGATGCTGGTGCAGGAGCATTCGACAATGGTGCCTTGGCACGTAGCACACCCGCCGTTTCAGCACCACTATTTGCGACTCCGCTGTTTGCCGCGCCGCCAGTAGCGACTCAACCTATGCCACCATATGATCCGCAGCCTGCGCCTGAATATGACCAGCAGCCGCAACAAGCATATGCGCCTCAGAATTCTCAGTCCTATGCACCGCAGGCGACACCACCGATCGGTGGCACACCACAGCTCTCACCTGAGCTGCTCGGATTAGCAGCCCAAGCGAAATCCTTGTCGCCCGAAGCATTAGCGGGCATCGCCCGCTCAGTCGGAATAGAGCCGGCTCATATAACCGCACTGGCCAACCAGGCTCTAGCGCAAGCACCACAATTGATGAACGCGGCACCTGGTTTGATAAACAAAGGTATTGCCAGTCTCAAACAAGAAGACATCGATAAAATGGCCGCTCTTCTCAAGCACCACGTCGCCTTGAAACAGCAAGCTATTGGTATGACAATTCCGAAAACAACTACCGCTCCAACAAAGGTTACGACCAAAGCGACTCCTCAACTGGTCAAAAAGGTCGATATCAAAAATCATCGCACCGCCACAGCGCCCACAAAAGCGGCTCCGAAGTCGCCAACTGTGACTAAGGTCGCAACCGCTAAGCCGGCAAGCAAACCAGCGAGCTCCTCATCACCGTCATCATCAGCTCCAAAGAACTCGCTCGCCAATAATAATTTCGATGAAAATGCGCTTCGAGCTGCCACTGGAAGCACACCAATAGTCCATGAAGCACCGCTTGCCCAAGCAGTCGAAGATACCAACACGGCATCAGCAGCCGCAGTTGCAATTTCACCGGTCAATAACCAACGCATGGATTCGCTGGAAGCACAGAATAAATCATTACTGTCGCAACTGGAAGACACCAAAAAGCAACTTCAAGAGCTACGCGAATCGGCGTTAACAAAGCCGGCCAAGCAGTCAAAATCAACATTGAAGCGCACAAAGCAAAGCGCAAAGTCGACGAAAACTTCTACTTCCAGCACCAATGACGGTAGCACGAGAATTCAAACTCCAGCGAATTCTTTTGACAATTCAACTCCGCCATTGTCAGGTCAAATGCCACAGTCGGGAGGCCCTGAGGAGACCGCAGCGCCGTTGAAAAATCCGATTCCGATGGCATCAAATCCTAGCGGTACTTCGAACTTTGCCGTGTCAGATATCGCTAGTCCGGTTTCGACACTTGCAAGCCTACCAGCCGGAGGTCAAACGCCCCTGGACTCAGCTTCATTCATCAATCTCGAATTATCCGGAATCAATGTCAGACCCAAAGGCGTCAGACTGAACGTAGTGTTGAGAAACGGCACTGGAAAAGAGTTAGCGCTGCCGACCAAAACAAAAGCAGTCGTTCGCATGGTTGGCGCTCCCGATCAGATGGCAGACGTAATCTTTCCGGTGAAGGCTCTCACTCCGGGGCAAGAAGCAAAAGGCTACATCAGTGTCTCCGGTCACAAACTCGATCCTTCAGCCGATGTGTTTATTCCAAAACTGATGAGCACGGAATCTGGCCAACGTGATGTCCATCTGACAGTGCCAATCTCAGCACTAAGTAACATTCCGCACTAGTTGATCCGTAGTTTCATAACCTCACTTTAAACCTTTTTGCCAGGCTTGAGATCGATCACGTGAGGGCCCGCTATCCCTTCAATCACTCGATTGCCTTTCATCTTTAGAAAACGAATCGTCTCCGCATCGGCAGGCGGAATGCTCACTCGCAATAGAGTTAGCGCGGGCAGGCGATCCAAAACCAACAATCCTCGTTTAGTAATAAACGAACCCTCTCCATTTACGAACAAACAGTTCAAAGTCTGAATCTTTGATAGATTAACCAGGTCAGCATCTACGAGTTTGCAATTTTCCAATGCAAGAACTGTAAGCTTTTTCATTTTCGAAAATGCCAAACATGATTGACTGCTGACACGAGTGGAATTGGCGAAAAGTTCGCGGAGGTTTGGCAAACGCTGACTCATGGCGGCTATGGCCCGATCGCTAAATTGAGTTTGGTCGTTCAAAATCAGAATTTTTAGACTTTTAATCTTCGCAATCTCAAGTAAGGCACCATCTGTAATGCCAGATACTTTCGTTAAATCCAGCTTTTGAAGTTTATTCAACCTGGCGACATTCCTGATTCCAGCATCCGTTATTCGGGACGTTTGACTGAGGCTTAAACTGACGATCGGCCTACCAACCAAACTCTCAAGACCTTCGTCGCTGATCGACCAACCAGCTGCATCAATCTGGGTAGCACCATCATTAACAAGCTTTTTCAAATCGCGATCGTCGAAATGAGCCTCCAAGTTCTGAGGTTTCGTGTAGGGCACCGAAGCCTGCACTTGGAGATTGGGGGCGGCCAAAGAAAGCACTCGAACCCCGCCTGGAGTGACTCGCTCACAACCGGCAAGAAATACAATTCGCAAATTTGGAAGTTTGCTCAATAAAATAAGCGCGTGATCACCAATGTGTGCGCCGGTCAAATCCAGATAAATGAGCGATTTGACTTTGGCAATCTCGGCAATCGCATGATCGTCGATTTTGCAGTAACGCAGAGAGAGACTCTGTAGTTTCGGCAATTTTGCAAGGGGTGAAAAATCAGCACCCTTAAGGGAAATGTCTTTGAGAGCAAGCACACGAAGCCCAACGCATTTTCCAAAACAATCCATGATCGACGGAGTTAGCGCCAACCCCGCGAGGTTAACGGCGTTCAGACCCGGATTAGATCTGACGAGATAGCATACATCGGTTTGTTTTACAGCAGGCGAAGCTAGTATGGTGAGCCCTTTAAGTGCGTGCCTGGCGCACAGCAATCGCAATCCAGCCGAACTAATCGAGCCCCTATCTATGGATACTTGCATCAAATGTTTGTCCGGAAACTTAAGAGTTCGAAGAAAACTATCGCTCGCGTACTTACCGGAGACTGAAAGATGCCCGTTTTCAATGATGCAATGATCAGGAAAACGGGAATTACGCTTATCTTGCAGATCTTCGGCAAAATCAATCATCGAATCTAACGTCTGCAGGGCAGCCTGTTGACCTCGAAGACGAACCCCGGCGCTGGCTGGTGGTTTAGCCCGAGATCCCACAGCAATATTCATTGCCGCGTAGGCAGCTAGCGCAGCCATTGTCAAAAGCGAAACGATTATGAGCGCCCGTTGTTTAGAGATGCTTTTGGTTGGCAATGAACCGGACACATTGGTTCTTCTATCGACCTCAACACGCTGGTCACAGGAGGCTGATGGTTCGATTTCAGCAATCGCGGCCGCGAATTCATCCATTGATTGGAATCGATCCTCTGGTGACTTGGCAAGACATTTATCGATGATCAGCTCTAATTCCGTATGCGGCGGTATATCTCGCCTGATCGACGATACGGCTTGTGGTGGCACAGTCGCGTGTAAGTTGAACAGTTGTAGCGCTGAATCAGCTTCAAATGGAGGTTTACCTGTCAGCGCTTCGTAGAGCAAACATCCGACAGAGTAAACCTCGGACCGAGCATCGTATTCTACTCCGGCAGCCTGGTCGGGACTCATATAGAGCGGCGTTCCAGCAATGGTCGGAGATTCATCCAAATCGTATTCCGCTTTGCGAAACTTGGCGACACCAAAATCTATCAAAGTTACATCTTTGATGAAACCATCAAGCGAAGCAACAACCAGAACGTTTGCCGGTTTTACATCACGGTGGTAAATGCCTTGCTTATGCGCGTACGCCAACGCATCGGCAATTCGACCGGCAAGATAACGAGTATCGTCGGGGTTCATCACACCGACTTCTTTGAAGTAATTAGTTAACGACGTGCCTTGCTCGAAAGCCATCACCATAAACGGATATTCACCGTCAGTAATACCAAAGTCGAGAATTTTTACTATCCCTGGACGATTGAGCTGAGCCAAGGCGCGCGCTTCATTTTGAAAATGAACCGTTTCATCAGAGCTCAGCACATGGAGAACTTTCACAGCGACAAGACGTTTGAGTTGTCGGTCATAACATTTGTAGACGGCTCCACTACTGCCACTTCCCAGAAGTGCGAGCGGTTTATATCGCGATAACGGAAATTCTTGTTCCGTCAGTGAAAACGACTGTTCCGCTTCGGGCTCACTCGAAAGTGGTTTGTCTGCATACGCGCCGCGATTGGATAGGGCAGCTGGAGCGCTTGTGTTTAGACCGGCAAGGCTAAATTGCTCCTGCATTGCCGCACGATCGCACTGGCATGATTCTTGCTTAAAAATCCACTGGGTAAGTGAACCCTTCCGGCCTGCGCTCTTTCGCTTACCACAAAGCGAACAAAGTTGGTCGGCTTCGTCGGCCGCGGCGGAACTCTCGCACTCACGAGCGCCCATTTCCACCCGCCCACAATCGCAATATCCGTCTTCGAAGACCCACTGAGTGAGCGATCCTGTCGATCTTTTCTTTGGCTTTCCGCAGACAGAGCAAGTCCCAAACGGCTGATTATCAATCACGGCGCGCAAAGCCACCCGAGACGCATCCACAACCCGAACCAATCTTGTATATCGTTTTCCAAATTCTCCAACTGAACACCTTTTTCGTTCAGATTGCTGACGGCATCAGTGATCGAATCATTGAGCGACCGACCATTAGACAATGCTGACAGTATGAGGAACGCCGCAAGTTCCACTCTTTTGAAATAAACTGTGTTCTCATGTCGATGGACAACCAGGTAGTTTTTCAAAGGCACCGGCTGCGGTGCTGCGTTCCTTTCGTGCTTCTCTCTGGGTTTCGCACTGCCTGCTTCGCTTCGGTCGCGATTATGCCGAGTAAGGGCGACCGAATAGTCGTCCAGGGCATAGTTCAACTCGAGCAGAGTTATGTACGGTTGAAGCGCCAAGATAATATCGAACGGTGTCTTATCCTGCAGAAACGATTGATCTATAGGTGTTTTACGCTCACCGTCGAAAGCCTCTACCTGAGCCCATTCAAACCGAGCTAGCTCCTGACAAAGCACAACTTCAGGTTGAATCAAATCCGTTCTTGTATCCAGAAATGAGACGAGATTCTCCCCTAGGTTTCGAAGTGAAAATGACTTCGACGGATGCGCACTGATGTACTCTCGGGCTAGTTTATCGAATCGTTTATTACCCAAAACAGCCTTGAGTCCAGGAAAATCATCTTCAAAACAATCCAGTAATCGATACCAATATTGCTGATTGTAGATCTCTAGTCTCTCAAAACTACTCAAGCTACCACTTGGGCTAACGTATTCGTCAGCAACTTGTCGAAGATCGCGACCGTCTAACCAACGCTTTCGCATCTCAAAATTACCAGTCAGCGAGCGCGAAATCGCATCCCACATAAAATTCTGCAGCTCTTTCAATGGTTTCGGCTCTGTACTCTTGTTAGTGACAGCAGAAGCTCGCTCAACTTCGCTTTCAATCTGCCTGGCTGCAGTTTCACCTTTTACTTTCGGTTTCATTTCGCAGTCACCGGAGTAACAGCTTCCTCACTGCTAGACTGGTTTTTCAGGTACTTTCGCGCTTTCAACGCTTCGGCGTGCACCACCTCGAAATCAGGAATATGTGCATCCCATTCCAGCAATGTACTGGTCGGACCAATTACACTGACAACCTGCTCATATATTTCCCAGACTTCCGGCTTCACAAAATTATCGTGAGTGTCAAGAGAGTAACCATGCCGATCGCTGTGTCCGGCTATGTGAATCTGAGCGACTCTATTCAGCGGAATATTCTTCACATAATCAAATGGATCAAAAGAATGATTCTTCGACGAAACATAGATGTTGTTGACGTCCAGAAGCATGCCGCAATCAGCTTGTTCACAAACCTCCGAGAGAAACTGCCACTCAGTCATCTCGGAGTCCTGATATTCCAGATAGCTGCTGACGTTTTCGACCGCGACCGGCAAGCCGATAAAATCTTGTACGTACTTGATGCGCTCGGCAGTATTGTTCACGGCTTCTCGCGTATACGGAAGGGGCAGCAAATCATGAGAATAAGAACCATCGAAACTTCCCCAACACAAATGGTCTGAGATAAACGGCGTTTTCGTGCGTTGCGTCAACTGTTTCAAGCGTTGCAATTGTTTCTTATCAAAAGGATCGAGAGAACCAAAATATAGAGACACTCCGTGTTGAACGACCGGATAGTGCTCAATGACTGCGTCGAGCGTTTCCAGCGGTCTGCCGCCATCGACCATAAAGTTTTCCGAGATAATTTCAAACCAGTCAATCGCCGGCCAGGACTTGAGAATATGCGCGTAATGCGCTATCCGCAAACCGATGCCGATACCTAAATTGCTGAAACCGTTAAAACGATTAGCTGGCATTTTTTATGACCGCAAAAACCGAAATCCTATCATGATGAAGAGGACCAGCCACTAGCCGGTCCTCGATGTTCACTGGTATCGACGCAAACTAAACGTGTTTGCATCCACCTTTACCCTTGCAGGAATTCTTATGCTTGCAGCCGTTGTCGCTGGAGTGACATCCGCCCTGTCCCTTGCAGTCATTTAAACCTTTGCAGTCGTGTTTGGCTGCGACTGTAGCTTCGGAGGCCGTGCCAGCCTCACTCTTGGTTTCCGGTTTAACATCACTTGTTTCAGTTTCGGTCGTTTCAGTTTCCGTTTTCGTAGTCTCTGTCTTCGTCTCAGTACCAGCGGCAGGGTCTTCTGTTTTCGCTTCGGTTGTTTCGCTCTTAGTTTCAGTCGTCGTCGTGGTAGCTGGATCGCCGGGTTTTACTTCCGTCGTCGAAGATTCCGTTGTGGTTTTCGTTGTATCTCCACCACCTGAACAACCGGTCAACATGCCGGTAAGCGCCGCGGCTGTCAATAAAGACACGGCTGTTTTATTACTTCTCAAATCCATCTGTGAAAATCCCTCATGTAAACCTGACACCGGCGTTGAGAGACATATTAGCCTGACTGCATCAAAAATGTATGTAATTTTTCCTGGTTTGACTGCGAATTTCCATGAGTGACCACACGTGTTGCATAGACGCTAACGTTTTGATGCAAAACTTTAGAGTTGATAAAATCTGCGCGCTATTGCCCAGCAGTTGCAATCAAGCGATTGATTAAACAGACCAGTAAGGTGGATAAATGTAGTTCTAGCGACAGAAAGGACATTTAAATGGAATCGGCAAGTGGAATCAGAGTTGCAATTGTTGAAGATCATGAAGCCACACTTGCTGGTCTAACTAGTGCGCTCAATCAAGAAGACGGCATCGAAGTGGTGGCACAAGCGTCAAACGCCGCAACTGGGCTGGAACTGGTCAAAAACAAAACTCCCGATATCGTTTTACTCGATTTGCATTTACCCGGTTCTGATGGTCCCCGGAGTACCGTAAAAAAATTCTGCGAACTGCCGGCTTGCAAAATTATCGTGTTCTCCGCGGAGAACCGTAGAGCCTTTGTACAAGCCATTCTAGATCTCGGTGTCGCAGGCTATCTATTGAAGTCAGAAAGTATTTCAAATGTCGTAAAAGCAATTAGAAACGTTGCCGCTGGTGGAAAAGTCATAAAGTCAGCGAGCATCGCCATGGGCAAAGAGAAACTGACAAAAGCTGAACAAGAGGTGCTTACATTACTTTCCAGAGGAATGAAGTATCAAGAAATTGGCGATGAACGTGGCGCGTCACCGGCCACGGTGCGCAAACAATGTGAGCTATTATTGCTGAAGCTCGGGTTGGATAACCGCGAGCAATTGATCGCCTGGGCAGTCGAAAACGGTTATGGCAAGCTGGATGCTGAGTGATGATTTCCGGCAAGGACAACAATCCACTATCAAAAATCCTGTCGACTGTCGGCAAAGTTCTAATTCGATTATCTGGAGAGCAAAACGAAACAAATTCTACTAACGGGACATCCAATCCGCCGGCTGAAGGGGTCAAAGCGGCACCGGCGCCGCCAACAGAGAATAATAATTTAGAAAAATCGAGGACGAAACAATCACAAGCCGAAATTGATGAACAAACCTTCTGGATGAAACGACTGGCCGATATCAGCGCACAATTCGACATCGAACCTTTCGTGACATTCGGACAACGCGGTGAGTACACTCACGTTACCAAAGCATCAGACAGCACAGATGTAATGCTGGAAGAGCTATATTCATATTTTAATGAACTGTCAACCTCGTTTAATAGTTCCACCGCAGACAGCAAGGCGTGGCGCGTGCGCATAACGGTTTCCGATTTTCATCAGTCCGGAAAGGCTAACGAGCAGAAGAAATCAGGTTTGAGTCAGTTTCACTTCCGCCTCTCTACCACATCGCGCCAATTGCTGGTCGTTGGTAAACCCGGAAAGATCCATTTCTATTTAGCACCATCTGCGAT
The DNA here is from genome assembly GCA_964600935.1 of uncultured Candidatus Obscuribacterales bacterium. GTDB lineage: Bacteria > Cyanobacteriota > Vampirovibrionia > Obscuribacterales > Obscuribacteraceae > JADYXR01. Next base: position 4,303 of record CAZRMH010000029.1, on the reverse strand, counting down.
GGCATTAAACAATCAGGACGAACGTGCACGCCAACGCAGAAAATTGTCGATTCGTTTAGCGACAATCGGAAAAGGCACTGGCTGGACAGTTTACGGACTACCGGTCAGCGCTCGCGATGTTCGCTCTTTTCAAAAAATGATGTTCCGAGATCTTGTAATACTTTCGTCAATGGATGCAGTCGCCGCGGAGAGCGGAAACAAATTCGAGCACGTGGAGAATATCGCGCGCCTGAGCGACTACAGAGGTTTCAGAGATGCGCTCTCACTTTCGTCAGAACCGACTGAAGATCTGGTGCGCGATTTATTGCTCGCGCAACAGAACGCCGTACATAAATTGTTGAACCAGCAAGAAGAAACGCAAGCCTCAATCGCACGAGATCTTCATGACGGCGTACTTGCTGACATCTTGATGTTACGCAGGAAAATTTCCTCTGATCGGAAACTCGAGCCGGAACAAATTGCCGATATTCTGGACGGTCTTACTGATTCGATTAGAGATATTTGCAGCGGATTGGTTCCCCGCGACCTCAAAGACTGGGGTTTGGAGACAGTTCTACAAGATCTCGTCGACAAAGTGGCAGAGCAAACGGAAGCGGATTGTTCCTTCGAAGTAGAAGGAACGATTCCGGAACTGCCATCACAAGTTCAACTCCACATATTCCGCATCGTGCAAGAATGCATGAACAACATCAAAAAATATGCCGATGCAAACTCAATCGTACTCAGTATCAAGTCTCAGGATAACTCATTGCTGATCAAAATCCAGGATGATGGCTGCGGTTTCGATCTCACCGGTCAACGCGATCGCACCGACGGCGGCTTCGGTCTGCCCGGAATCGAAGAGCGCGTAGAAATCATCAAGGCCTTCTACGCAACTCGTTTAAAAATCGAGTCCGCGCAAGGCGAGGGCACGACAGTATCTTTAGAACTGATGATGTCGTCGATTGATTAGCAATTGAAAAACCTACAACGCCTTCGAAACAATCCTTATGTTTTAAGCTGCGCCTCCAGTCAGTTTCACCCTAATTGGAAACTACATAACGTACTTCGGTTCCGTGCGATACAACATTCGGATCGTGGCTTTGTCACCCTCGGAGAGCGAGAAGACAACATTGTTTTCATACATAATGTCGTCGCGGTATGGGCTATGCGCTTTGATCCCGAGTGCATGTCCGAACTCGTGGGTAGCAGAGCCCTGCATCTTTTCAGGCAAGTAATTTACCCTGGTGGAGAACTCCATGATCACCGGTTTTTGCCGAAAGTTCGGAAGCAATACCTGGCTTGGCGTAAATAATTGCGCACAGGTAAGGGCACCGACATTGGTACCACCCGGTCCCGATGCACCTTCAAACTGATCCGTGAAGAAAACGAATATCTGTGCTTCTCTTGGATCGGTGGTGAAACCAAAACGGAGCAATCCCTCAGCTTCAAATTGACGCCACTGTTCGATCCCTGCCGCGATCTGATAGTTTGTTTGTTCCGTCCAACCAGGGGCCGTACTCAATTCACTGAACGGGTTTTCTTCCTGTTGCAGCATCTGAAAAACAGTTTCCACCCTGGTCTCGGGGAGTTGTTCGAACGGTATTTGGGGAAGCTGCAAGCCGGGGCTGATCCAAATCTTCAAAGGCATCTTATTGCGCGGCCATCGAACCAACGCCATGTCGAGCTTCGGCTCGCCAGGGTTATATGGTTCACGCGCATTGCGGGCGGTGCGCTGACCACCAGGTGTGAGGTGAACGCCCGGGGTTGCAAGACCGGTCCCGCTAATTCCACCCAGACCGGCTCCAGAACTGGGCAAATTGCCAGTCGAAAAGGTCTGAAAGCCCGCTTTCGGCAACCTGCGCGTTTGCCCCGACGCGCCAGGCGGAAGCAATTGCGACAGGGCAATCGTGACAACGAAAGCCGCCTTTATCAGTCGCTTACTCGAGAAAAAAACGGTCAAACTTACGTACCTTACACGGGAACCCGCACCAGATTGGATGCATCATCCTATAAAGACATTGGACAACAAAAATCATCCATGGTCTATATGTCCATAATATAACAGGGGTTCCGAATTCGCCCTTCCCTCACTGAATCAGGGTATGACAGAAGTGACAGATTTTCGTTCGGATCTGTTCCACAAAAACCACTTTGGGAAGTGAAATTGACTGACAAAAAAGACGAGTTAAGCGCGCTCGCGGCAAATAAGATCATTTCGATAATTCGCAATAAACACGCTGTCAATCTCGGTTTACCGACCGGAAACACACCACGGCTGATGTACCAACATCTGGTAAAAATGACTGAGGATGACGGTATCGATTGGTCGTCGGTGCATTGTTTCGCGCTCGATGAATACATACAGCCATCTAAAGAGCATTCGTTTCAAACCTATTTGGAAACCAATTTATACGATCGGGTTGGCGTACCGAAGGCGAACCAGCACAACCCCGCAATGACCGACAATTACGATTTACTGATTGCGGAGCATGGCGGACTGGATTTAACGATTTTAGGAATCGGACTAAACGGTCACATCGCTTTCAATGAGCCTGGAACGCCGCGCATGAGCTTCACTCAATGCATCTGGTTGCAGGAAACATCGCGCAAAGCGTTGGCGCCAACTTTTGGAAGCTTAGAAGCGACGCCGAAAACAGCTGTCACTATGGGCATCTCAACTATTTTGTCGAGCCAGACAATCGTGATGCTGGCATTCGGCGCCGATAAAAAAGAGATCGTACAGCGCGCATTCGCTGATGGCGTCACGCCGGAAATTCCGGCCTCGTTCCTCAAACTCCACAATACCGTCTCGGTTTTGACAGATTAATCCAATAGTTTAAACAGAGCAAAATCTGATCAGGTTGAAACCTATCATGATGCAAGAACGTCAACGATTGTCTAAAATGCTAGTGTGGCTTGAATTTGCTGAGGTGTAATAAATCGGTGGGTTACGCGAGATTTCGTTCCAAATCCGTGCTCTTAGCGACTCTTCTGTCGCTCTGCTTCGGTGTTGCCAACCTGCAATCGGCTGTCGCTGACAGCCTCCCGCCCGATCTGATCCCTCCTGACGTCACTCTCACCCCACACGCGGGCACATCCGGCTCCTCGACATCGGTGCCATCCGACGCATCAACACCAGGAATTGGTTCAGGCGTGAGCGCCGGACAAAAACCGCCTGGACCTCCAGCCGGTTCCAGCGCCAAATACAGTGGCTTCGGAAGTGCGCCACCCGGCACACCATCCGGTCACAAAGGCATGCCGTTCTACCCACCGGGTCAACAACCGATGGCGCAAAGCCCGCAAGGCAAGCCACCTTCAGAACCTGATCCAATTGCAGTCATCGATACGAATAAAGGACAAATCACGATTCGATTGTTCAAAGAGTACGCACCGAAAACTGTCGAAGCGTTTCAAGAAATGGTGAACAGTGGATTCTACAATGGTCTAACATGGCATCGAGTAGAACCGGGATTTGTCATTCAAGGCGGATGTCCGAATGGAAACGGATCCGGAATGTACATCGATCCAAAAACGAATCAACCGCGAATGCTGATGCTGGAAACAGCGCCACAAGTAAAACATAACATGGCTGGAGTCGTTGCCATGGCAAGGTTTCCAAAGAATCCGAATTCAGCCAGCTGCCAGTTCTACATAACCCTCGCACCACATGCGAACCTGGATTACAAGTACACCATATTCGGTGGCGTCATTAACGGCATGGATGTCGTCAATCGCATCCAAAAAGGCGACAAAATGGAAAACATCCGCATCCAGCAATAATTGCGATAGGTTCCAAACCATCCCAACTCACCGCTGGGACACGAAACTCAGATGCTATTCGGATCTGCGTACGGGGGAATCTTAGGTTTCTTCGGTTGCAGCGGCTGGGTCGGCACTAAATACGGTGTCATATCTTCACCACCGGGAGTCGGCAAAACCATTCCACGCCCGCCTGGCATGCGGAATCCAGGAGCACGGTTCATGCGCTGCATCATTTCCATCATCGTACGCAAATCGTTGGCCATCTGATTATGGAAATCTTGCTCGAAGGTAGTGTCGTCGTCATCGTTTTCATCAAACCCACGAGGCAGTGGTGTTATATATGGTGAGTTAAACGGAAACATTTGTCGCCGTCCAAGCGCTCTAGGAGTAGGTCCCTGCGGAATCTGAATTGACTTCGGAGTCGCACCAGAACCAGTTTCAACTCCAATCATTTTCTTAAGACGTTCAATACGATCAGAATAAGACATCGCCGGGCTAGGCTGCCCGAGCAATGTCGTTTCAAGCCGATCCAGACGCTGGTCGAGCGTCTCACTGGAAT
>CAZRMH010000028.1:0-32388 GCA_964600935.1 uncultured Candidatus Obscuribacterales bacterium | reverse complement strand
TCACTAGGAGGAATAATCAATGGAAGAACTGGGAGCGAATCGAATTGTATCTAGAGGTTCGGATGAACCGGTGCTGCGCGCCAACGTCTGGATAGGTCCGCCTGAGACCAAACAACAACTCAACATCTCAGATCATCTGCGTTGGCCAGCTGGCGAAGCGCCTCCTCCTGTTGGTTTTCGTGACGATTTGCTGCGCTTGCCTGCTGGCCAAGTGCCTCCTCCGAGTAGGTTTCGCGATGATTTGCTGCGCTTGCGAGCTGGCGAAGAGCTCCCTCCGGTTAGGTTTCGCGATGATTTGATACGAGTGCCAGGTGGCGAAGAGGCTCCTCGAGTGTTGTTTCGCGATGGCGAACTGCTTCCTCCAGTGGAGGTTCGCAATGACTTGCTACGCACTCGAATTCCTGAACCACGCTTGGTTGTTGATATAGAATTCACCGACGGCAGCAAACGGCACGGCACCGAATATAGTACCGAAGTTGAGAGCAAGAGCGACACCGGTAGTGACACCATTAGCGACACCAAGAGTGACACCACTGGCGACATCAAGAGCGACATCAAAAACTCAGTTAAGCCTGATGTTCAACAGTTTGATAAAAATCCATTGCCTGAACTTGGCATTATCGACAACAGGGAAATTTTGTATAAAGATGGAAGTAGGGGGTCGCTTACACTGAGGCGCGAGTTGTCGGCACCCCAGGTCGATCAGTTTTTTTCTCCTGACGGCGTCAAGTACAAAAGAGTGGATTTAAACGCAGAAGATCGAGCTATACTCGCATCCAAACTCGGTCATGAGCCCCCGCCTGGTCTTTCTGCCTGGGTTGTTGAAGGTGGCGGGATAAGAAAGTCAAACGGCAACAGTGATCGAAAAATCATTGCCAGTATTTCATTCGATGAAGACAAGCGCAGCGTCAACGTGAAGACGGTATGGCCGGTTCCGCAAGAAACCAACTATAACAGTGACGGTTCGTTTGTCCATAGCTTTCCAAATGGCGCAAAACAAACAACTACATTTGGACCTGATGGCCAAAAAAGCGTGGTCCAGGAATGGCCTGGTGGCGCAAAGAAAGAAATTTTGTCCTCCAAGACAGCGAATTAAAAGCTGGTGACAAATGAACGGAAAAATAACTGATAAAAGGCTGGGGTAGTAGCTTATTTGCTGACGGTCAGTTTTTTTTCAGTCGGCACTTTCCCTTCAGACTTCCCTGTCACAGTTTTCGAATTCGAGTTTTTTTCAGTCGAGGTTTTTGTTGTCGAAGACTTTGTGGTGCCAACCTTATTGTAAGGAGCTGGATCCCAGTAAACAAAGAGCGACTGTTTCGCTAGCCTGTAGATCTGTCCTTTCTTGCCCAAGCCCGACTCCCTGCGCGCTGGCTTACCATCCTTGTCGACATAGTTTCCAGGTTTATCCCCACTGGGGCTCAGCTCATATCGCGTTCCGTTTTTCAGGTCGATGCTCACGTAACCTTGCCGTTGCGAGAATGAGCAGAGACCTGAAAAGGTCGCTTTATCGTCCCCCTTTGGAAAAACATCGCAGCGAGCGTCGACAGTATCCGCGTTGGCTGCAGTTGCAATGCCGCCTAATGCAGTGATGCTCAATCCTAACGCGAATAGAAATTTTGAAATTTTGACCACGATCGATTCCCCATTCCTGGCGTAGTAACAAAGGGAATAGTAACGCACCTAAAGAGCCTTGAGGTAGATGATCTCAGATTGTTTTTTCAATTTATAGCGAGATCTATACATTCCTGGATCAACAAGTATGAAGCAGATCCAGGATATCCCGGCTTGAGCAAAGATCTAGAGAGTCTGCTCCAGATTTCGAGCTGCGCGCTGCACCGTATATGATACCATTCGGTTTTGCTTCCGTGTTTGGTTAGTGGCAGTTGAAACAGAGCCAAACAGATAAATCTGGACACTAGTAATTGTTCTATTGGCTTTCGATTGAGATGAACTGAGGTACGCTGCGGGATTGATTCGATTGCCCCACTAACTCGCGCGCGCCGCAGCGCAACTGAGTAGAACCGCCTCCGTCAAGCATCATCACACGTTCGGCGCCGAATCTCTTCAATGTCAATTCTGCATGCAACTGGCTCGAATCAGGCGAGACAAATATGAGCGCTCTTCTGAAAAGTCCGCTCTCTGTTTTCCGGTCTAGTCCAATAAAAGTTCTACCGGTTTTAGCTTCCTTTCGACCATCTATATCAACATCGGGTGCCAGGCTTATGAGAGCCTCTTTGGCACCACTATTCTTGAGTGCTTTGATATCGTCGTTCTTGAACGGTTCAAGGCGGGCACCATGTTCAAAAATTTCAAGAGCCATTCTCTTGCCACTGTGCTTCGCCCGAGGAGCAAAGCCTTCACTGACGACCTTTCCATTGACTTTTAGAGGAAAAGCAATCTGAGCTTTACTCTCATTCTGATTGGCAAAGAATGACCCATTAAAAACGCACTTACTGGCTGGATTCAACGATTGGCTCTTATCCATGGCCTGTGCAGATGTCATTCGTCCAAACTCTGGCGATCGCCCTCCTGTTGCTGATTTGCCGCCAGGACCTAATTGCTCGCCAGCGATCATTCTGAGCGAGCCCTTGTTATGCAAATCTACTGCGGCCACGAAGTCAACTCCATTGCTGAATAATTCGAATCCCGGAGCCGATTCTATTCGATCAAAGCCGTCGGCCACTTTCGGTTTCCAATTGTCCAACTTTTTCCTGGTTTCCGGTTTGGCAGCCAAAGATACGACTGACAGCAGGTTCAGTTCAGATTGTTCGTTATGGACCGTCTCGGAATCGTCGACGATTTCATTAAGTAGAAAACGCATACACTACTTCCCTTTTCTACTGCGCCTTGCCTCGGTGTCGACGCTTTTTATGTTGCCCTTCAGGTCCAGGGTGACCGATTGATCAACAGAAGCGAGTTCGCGCCCATCTAAGCTTCGCACGATGGTTTTCATAGCAAGGGAACGATTAGTCGCCCTTCGCGTCTCGTCTCTAATTTGGCTCTCAAAGATTGTCACATCCAGCGCTACAGCGCCACCTGAAACGCCAAGTTTATTGGCGATCGATTGATCGCGCAAAATCCAATTGCATTGGCTTTTGCCGCTGTAGCGCACCCGGCAATTCGTACGTTCACCGGCAGGCTGGCTTGTCTTCATCAGCCTTCCGTCCTGATCGCGCACCTCTTGTTGATTATCGTCCAGCCTTGTTTTTGTGACAGAGGGCTCAAAGCTCCGGACCACTACTTTACCGCTTGCGTCAAACTCTTGAATGGCGAGCCTGCCCGTTCCTGGGTCAACCAATTCATTCAATTTATTGAAAGCGATTTTCACTCTGGTCTTACCCTCACGAACGATGCCTTTCTCTGACGATACGATTTCCAGATCGGTGAGGTAGCTAGGTGCGACATTTTTCGCGAGAATGTTACCGATGGCGTGAATTCTTCCGGTTTTGAGAAGCATAGTGTCCAGCTGTCCTGCGCCTGACTTTGTGTCGACCCTCAACTGCCCGTCTTTTTCTCTAACTCTGGTTTCTTTTGATGATTTACCGGAAGGCGAGCTCAGATCCTCTAGCGCCTCCGCTTGAAGCCGGAAGAGTAAGGCGGCATTAGGAGGCTGCGTGTAATCGCGCGTGGCAAAAGGTTCTCCATGAGAATTTTGCCTTCCGTTATTGCCAAATCCAACTCCCTTGTGCTGATCGCGATCAAAATGCCTCGACCAAGTAAGTGAGATCATGTCTTGCCTCCCGGGCTGCGGAACACTGAGAAACAACTAAGTGCGAGGCGAGAACGCTCTTGCCTTCATGAATCTGATTTTTCGGACTGAATGCGAATTTAAGACAGATATTCAGAACTTATCTTCCACCAGTCACCAGGAACTCTTTCGAAAGACTAATCGACTATTTGTGACGATTCTATAGCTACAACTTTGGCGCTCGTGCACTCTAGGTTTTCGACCGTGAAACATCAGCTGCTGGCGATAGCGATTCCGTTCTGATTCGGCGCTGTCTGGTCGCCTGACGCGCGATCGAAACCTCTCACCGGCTTTGACATTGGCATCCAGTTTAAGCAGCAAAGAAAAGCCTAGATGCCTCTTAGTGAAGGTGCAAATCGCAGCGAGCCTTTTGTTCTCTCGACTAAACTGGGCGAGATTTGCACGGGCACATCTGCCAGTTTTATTTCCGCGATGTTGCCCAGTCGTCTTTTGACTATGCGCAAAATTACCAGCTTCGCCCCAAACCAGAGTTTTGGATAACACCGCAAAAACCACGTCCACCAATGCGGCGCGATCCAAAAACCACTGAAACGTACCAAAGCGAAACTGCTTGACCATTTGTAAGCAGCGTGGCTAGTGTGAGGGTATCTCAAAACCTCACTTCCTTGAAGAAACCACCAAACCGAACCGAGCATCCATACTTCCACTTCGGAATTTTCCTTTCATCATCGGATGAACAGGTCTCAAGTGGTGTTCAGGAATCAGTCTGGGTGTCGAGTTTCCATGTGAGTGATTGAGAGACAACTGTACTCAGAGCACCAAGATTCAAGAGCATCAAGCCGGCAACTCACCAAACTCGTTCCGGGTTGGAGCCTCTTGATCTCGGTTCCGAGAGAATTGCGACACCAGATACGGTGCCTGCCACCATAGTAGCTCAAAGTAGAGCACCACCTTCACTGGTGGAGGATGCGGAGTGCAAGACCCGCCTGTGGTTTTGCCGGTCAATGTCTCTCTCCAGGCATTGCGTGAGCTTCGGCTCCGGCACAAGCTTGGGTGGCAATCCCGCCGCTCAAATGTTCAAGGAGAATCCCATGTCTGACGTTCAGTATCGCAAGTTCGCCGTCGTGGATCCCGCCACGCGCGTTTTTCTTTCGCGCGATGGCGATTGGCTCCTCTGCTTTGCGGAGGAAGGCGCCAAAGTCTACAGCTGGAACCGCTACTTCTCTCGGGAGATGGACATTCCAGTGCTCGAGGAAGGCACGGTCGGGGCGTTTCGCCACGATCAATTCCGTGGCACTTTCGAGGTGGCCATCGTATGTGGTGATCAGATCCGTCGTTTCGACCTCAAGTCGAAGCAAGAACTGCAACCGATCGCGGTGCCCGGAGCCTCGGCTCTGGTATACAACGTGAGCGGAGACGTTCTTCTTGTCGGCACCCGGGCAGGCATGGTCAAGACCTTCAGTCTGGTGGGTAACACCTCTAGCCTGATTCTGACCAAACAGGTCTGCTCGCGTGAGATCACCCAGATCGTGCCATCCGCAGCCGCCACTGCCATGGCGCTCTTCAGCGAAAGCGGAGAGTGCGTGCAGTTCGAGCTGACAACTGGAGTTTCCATTCCTGTGGAAGGATTTTCGGGAAGCGCTGTCTTTGCTCAATCTCTCAACTCACCCGGATACGCCGTCGCCATTGGCGACGGAGTGTTGGAGGTGGGCAACTGGGAGACGGGCGACACGTACGTCCTGGCGCTGGGAAGAACGATCACAGATCTGTGCTTCCTCTCGCCGGTCAAACTTGCCGTCTCGATGACGAACTCGGTGAGCATCGTTCACCTTGATCGCCTGGCGCAAGACGATTCCCCCGAGCTTCAGACCAATAGTGGTCAATCCGGCGGATTGATTTTCGTCAACGGCCAACTGGTCGAGCTGCCTTCCCCCCTGGATACGCAACCATCCGAAGCTCAGTGCATCGAACCGGTGTTTCTGCAGTATACGGAGCGCGTCCACGGACTGCGCTGCGATGATGACGGACTGGTAGTCGTCTTCGAATGATCTGACCGAGGTCTCTTTTAAGAGCACCTTCGCCAGTCAGTCGGATGACAAAAGTAGGCACCGTTCGCGGTGCCTACTTTTCCTTGATTGTCAATTTACTATTTGATATAAGAGCTTGGAACAAACGAGAAACACGAAGAAGGTGGGCACACCGTCTGCGTTTTCGGAGCACCTCTTTCGGCGCGCTGCTACTCTGGTGACTAAATTCAAAGTTTCTCAATCTTTATTGATCTTCAATCAAGATGAGGAGGCTGACACCACAAGTGGTGACCGCCTCCATCTCGACGAGTGAGCGCACTAATGCTCTGCCATCACCTATTGTCCGGGACGCGGACAGCGCTGCGCTTCGAGTTGATCCTGACGCTGCTGCCAACGAGCCAGGTCTTTGCGAACGATTTCGATCGCCTCGTCAGCCGTATCGGGCGTCAGAGGAATCTTCATGTCCTCAGGGCTGGCAAGGCGCGTGTGCGCTTCGTCAACCATCCATCGCTTGGCCCACGCAACCAGCTCCTTCCACATCGGCGCTAGCAAAATGAAAGGCGTGTTGTACAGCTTCCCGACCTGCAAGAGCTGCCAGACCAGGGCGAGTTCGAGAAGGGAGCCGATGCCACCTTCAACAACTATGTACGCGTCGGACATGATGACGAACTGGTGCAGTCGCGAGAAGAAGTTCTTGTGCTCGTACACTTTCGTGACAAAAGGATTGACTTCGTCCTCGAAGTGGAGGTCGACTCTGAGCCCAATCGAGTGCTCAAGTGAATCTCCATGTACGCGACTTACGCCCTCGTTTGCAGCTTGCATCATTCCCGGACCTCCGCCAGAGATGATGCCGATTTTGCCGTTGCCCATGCGGGTCAACCTCTCAGCCAGATCGGCGACCCTCTCATAGGCCTCGGTCCCTTGCTGGATGCGCGCGCTACCGAAGATGGTGACGTAGTAAATCGATTTGTTGGTGGCTCGCAGGCGGGTCAGTTGATGAACAGCTTCCCAGAGCGCTGACACGACCTTGCCAATGACATCGGACGCGCCATCTCCGTGGAAGTAGACGGCATCCGGTTGTGATGCCGGGACGATTTCACTTCCTGCGGTGTTTCTATCGGAATTTTGATCCATGTTTGGGTACCTGAAACGATTGAAGGAAGGAGTTCGACGCGGCTGACAGGCGCAGACCTCCTTCCAGTAGAAATCACCGCTTGCTCCGATAGAGAGCCATGGCACCGATTGTGGTATCACGTCTCAAAACAGCTAGCGGGCAATAAGCGCTTCGGTCTTTGCTTGTCGCTGTTGCAGGTGATTGTCAGCCAAACATCATGGCTAACCAGAAACACTCGGGAGCGAGCCGCTTCTGGTTAGCCATTCGACGAATTCAATCGTCGAGCAACGCCGCGTGCTGGACACGAGCAAGGACTTCTGCCGCTTCTTCGATTTCACCTTGTTTGGCCAAGCGGAAGTCCGTGTGATGCGCTGCGAGCTGGTTCTGCTTCCGAACGCTGGCGTCACGCACGGCTGCGATTGCCGCCTGCAACCTGGCAATCTCTTGATCGCGCAAGCCTTCCTGGCGAGCGATTTCCTGGCGCAACGCAGTCTCAGCGTTCTGAAGCTGTGAGTTCGTCGACTTGATCGCTTCCTCCAGAGCACTGGCATTGAGCCGAGCCGCTTCGGCCCGCTCAGCAATCAAGCGAAGCAGGAGTGCCTCGGCATGCTCGACGCGCTTGTCGTCGTATTCCAGCCGGAGAACAGCAGCCTGAGCCACAACCAAGGGACTCTGCGGAGTAAGCGGCTGGTTGAGAATCTTGCCGATCTTCTTGACGATGCGGATGATGATGGAACTCATCGGAATGTCCTCGGGAAAAATTTGCAAAATTGAACTCGGCGCCGCAGAGGGCCGCCAATGCCGAAGCTGATTGACAGACTAGAGAGTGCCTTCCGCCTTGAATATTCTGTTGTGAAGCTCAATCGCACGGTCGCGCACGAGGTCCAAACAGCGACTGTCTGCAGTCAGCGGGTAAACAGTTCCCTGCTTGAAGGCGTAGGTACGAATCAGCAAGACGCTTGAGGCCGTTTGGAAAGCCTCCCATGCATGTTGCTCGACGATCAGTGCTGCCCTCAGAGCCGGGTTCTCTTCATGTGCGATCAGGGCGACCATGGATTGGATGATCTCCTGTTCGAAGGCGGAATGAGCCTGGGCAAGGGCCTCCCTCATCCCGGCGGTCGTGCTGCCTTCACCAGTCGCAATTCGGGCTCGCAGCTGTTCGGTGATCGGATTGTTTTCCCTGGACCATGGGTGCCGAAAACCCGTTTCGTGGGTCTCTCCGGTTGATCGAAGCGGGTCTTCAGTGATCAAAATGAGAACTTGCATGACGATTCAGAAAGAAAGAGATCTGGACGTGCCTGACGCTAAATGGAAGGACGGTTATCTCGATCAGAAAAACCGTCACTCCGGATCCTCAGTCGTGTACCGTGGTCATGACGGTCAGCTCCTCCGAAGCACCGCAAGTCACCGACAGAATCCGCTGTCCGAAACGAGCCTGATAGCGCCAGTTCCATTTCAGACTGAGTTCTTCATCGGGCTCGCTGGGATAGACAACGATGACCTCCACCACTTCGCTTGGACTGACAAGCAGTGACCTGTAATCGTCCAGCGGGATCACCGACTGAATCTGGTGATCTTGCGGGTCGCCTGGGGCTCTGACCTTGAGTGCAACCCAGCCTAGTTCGCTGGAGATAGAGATCTGCCCGTCGGCGCCCAGTGCCACAAAGATAGGCAGCGTCGGATGGAACTGCATCGACTCGATCGATTTGTCTGCTTCGGGTACGTTCGCGCCGGTCAGGATGTTGGCGTTGATGACCTCCCCGTTATCAGTGTAGAGCACCACTGCGCCGCGCAGAAGTGGTGATCCCGCCAGGAGCACCACCTGAAAGTCACTGAACTTTCCGCGGTCCTCCTCATACAATGCCTCGGACTCGGAAACGTCGCCATCATTCTGGGACAGCATGATCACCTCACCACTGGTGGTGCCGATCAAGAGCGTGCCAGTGACGCCATATGCGACGGCAGAGGCGTTTTCCAGAGGGAAGGGGGCCAGAATGCGCTTGCGCACCAGGTCGATTCGAGTCAAACTCTTGCCGTTGTCGGTGATCAGCGCGAGCTCGGTAGTCACGCCGTCCACCAGGTTGAACGCGGCTGAATCCGCCGAGATCTCTTTGGCGAAGAATTGAAAGTAGGGAATGTTGCCTGGGACTTCGTAGAGCCGGATCTTGTCTCCGGGTGTGACCGTCACAGCGAATCGCCCGTCTCCGGAGAGGAAGTGGCGAGCGAAAAGACCGGATTCGATGGAAAATTCCTTGAGCATGGTTGGACCTCGTGAGAGGTGGGTTGAGAGCTGTGCCGTAAAGGAAGGAGGCACTACCAGCAGTGGCACTGCCTCCTCATCCTTCAGCGAGTGTTCAGGCTTCCGGCGCCCTCCTGATCACCTCGTCGATCAGCCCGTAGGCGACGGCTTCTTCGGGCGACAGGAAGAAATCTCGCTCTGTGTCCTGTTCGATCTTCGACAGAGGCTGACCCGTCCATTCCGCCAACTTGCCGTTGAGCAGTTGCCTCAGATAAAGGATCTCGTCTGCCTGGATCTTGATGTCTGTGGCTTGTCCTTTGCTACCACCGGAGGGCTGGTGGATCATGATCCTGGCGTAAGGGAGCGCGTAGCGCTTGCCCTTCAGTCCGGCACCAAGTAGGAAGGCTCCCATGCTCGCCGCGAGGCCCGTGACCACCGTGTGGACCGGGGGGGCGATGGTCTCCATCACTCCAAGAATCCCGAGACCGTCGTACACGGACCCGCCTGGGGAGTTGATGTACAGCCAGATCGGTTTCTTCTTGTCCATCTCCTCCAATTTCAGCAGGGCAGCCACGATGGCGTAAGCCGAGTCGTCATTGACTGCACCGTTGAGGAAGATGATGCGTCCCTCAGCGAAGAGCGAACTGGGAAGGTCAAGGGGGCGCCCGCCAGGTCCTGTGACGGAGGGCATGAAAATCGAGCTTTCGATCGGTTCCATTGTGATGAATGTGCCACCTCCCGGCAGGTGGACTTTGATTGGTGATGCCGGGAGTCAGTCTGATGCTGAAGATTGAACGTCCCGGCATCTGGACAGTGATGGAATATGCCGGGAGTGGACTGTAATGTCAGACCGCTGAAGTGAAGACGACTTCGCCGTCGGTCCCGATGTCGGCAATCAGATGATCGCCAGACTTGAACTGACCTGAAAGAATCGGCTTCCGCAGCGACTTCCGGAGGAGGTCGGTGAGAGCGCGCTTGAGCGGACGAGCACCGTAATCAGGATTGTATCCCTCGGTGAGGATCTTCTCCTTGACGTTATTCGACACCTCCAGTGTCAGTCCTTTGGTCGATTGGAGATGACTGGAGAAATCAGCCACCAGAATTTCGATGATCTCTTTCAGGACGTCCTTTTGAAGAGGCCTGAAGACAACGATGCGGTCCACCCGGTTGAGAAATTCCGGACGGAAATGGCTTTTCAATCCGGCATTGACCGCCTCGACGGTCGCCTGGTAGGAGTCCTCCGTTTGCTGTTCTTTGTTGCCCTTCACAAGACCCAAGCCGCTTCCGCCGCTGAGGATGGCGCGCGAACCGATGTTCGACGTCATCATGATGACGGTGTTCTTGAAATCGACCGTCCGGCCCTGAGAGTCGGTCAGAATGCCATCATCGATCACCTGCAACAAGGTGTTGAACACGTCCGGATGAGCTTTTTCGATCTCGTCGAACAGCACGACCGTGAATGGTCGGCGCCGAACAGCTTCGGTAAGCTGCCCGCCCTGGTCGAAGCCCACATATCCTGGAGGTGCTCCAATCAGACGGCTGACGTTGTGCTTCTCCATGTACTCACTCATGTCGATGCGCACAATCGCCTCTTCGTCATCGAAGATGGTCGCCGCGACTGCCTTCGTGAGCGCCGTTTTCCCCACACCGGTTGGTCCGGTCAAGATGAAGCTGGCAATCGGACGCTTGGGGTCATTGATACCGGCACCGCTGTCCTGGAATGCCCCGACGACAGCCTCGACCGCCTCATTCTGCCCTTTGATCCTCTGTTCGAGGATTTCCGCGAGGTTGAGGAGCTTCTCAGACTGCGACTCGGTCAACTTGGCGACCGGAATTCCAGTGCGCCGTTGGATTGCTTCGGCAATGTGCTCGGCAGTCATCTCGGGAGTTTCCTCCGAGCCAGGGGCAAGATGAAGTCCAGAACCGGCCTCATCGACCAGATCGATCGCTTTGTCCGGAAGGAAACGGTCGGTGATGTACCTTGCAGAAAGTCGCACGGCTGCCTCGAGGGCCGCATCGGAGATTGTAAGGCGATGGTGCTTCTCGAGTCCGGGACGCAGACCATAGAGGATCTTGAGCGAATCTCCGTATGAAGGTTCGTTGACCATGACTGGCACGAACCTCCGGTTGAGAGCTTTGTCCTTCTCAACCTTGCGGTATTCCTCGAGGGTCGTCGCGCCAATGCAATGCAATTCCCCTCTCGACAAGACTGGCTTGAGAATGCTGGAAGCATCAACAGCACCTTCGGCTCCTCCGGCACCGACCCAAGCGTGAAGCTCGTCGAGAACCAGCACCACGCCGGGGTTGGCGATAGCTTCGGCGACCAACTTCTTGACCCGCTCTTCGAAATCCCCGCGGTACCTGGTGCCGGCTGTCAGCTTCCCGATGTCGACCGAGAAGATCTGCGCATTGAGCAGCAGTTCGGGAACATCGCCGGCGACGATTCGCTGAGCGATACCTTCGGCGATAGCGGTCTTCCCGACACCCGGCTCACCGATCAAAACGGCGTTCGGCTTGTTCCTCCGAGAGAGGATACGGATGGTTTGTTCGATCTCGTCTTGGCGGCCGATGACTGGATCGAGCTTGCCTTCAGCGGCCCTCTGAGTCAGGTTCTCGCAAAACTCAGTCAGCGTCGGAGTTTTTCCCACCGGTGCCAGACCGCCTGCGGGACTGCGTTTTTGATCCATGAATTCGACCAGCTTCTTGCGGAGCGTATCAGTGTTGACGTTCAGTCGGGAAAGCAGCACGAAAGCTCGATTGCCAGTGGGGTTGGCGAGCACGCCGAACAGAATGTGCTCCAGTCCGACTTGCGCTTGTCGAGCAGCGGCAGCGGTCTCCGCCGCCTCCAATGCCTCTTTGGCAGCCGCTGTGTAGTTCGGAACTCCAGAGGGGCGACCTCCTCGTTTGGGGGCAAAGCCATCCTCGTTGGCGATCTCCCTCAGGGTCTGGGTGATCCTTGCAATGGTAGCCCCGCAATCATCGCGCAAATAGCGAGCCGGATCGCTCGTCTGTTGCGCAGCGATACCGGCGAGCAGATCGTCAGTATCGATGTTCTGATCCGGTTTCAGACCGTTGGCAATCTCCTGGGCGAGTTTCAGCGCCGTCCTTGCCAGTGGAGTGTATTCCATTTAAATGACACCTGGGTGAAGTGGATGTGAGGCGACGTCAGAAGTGAACAGACGTCGCATGAACTGTGCTCCGAGACCTGGCCGTCAGGATTGGAAAGGCAGATTCCTTGGAGCTTCGGGCAGCCGACCATCGAGACTGCCGAGGAACATTCCGTAAAGCCGAGCCATACGCAGCCGAAGCAGGAGGTTGGCCTCCCGGGCAGCTGCGACCTGAAGCCGGGGTTGGTCATTGTCCAGAAGGGCCGTCAGCACGTCGGCAGCATTGCTGACCTTCACATGCTGAGTGCGGGTCTCGACCGTGTCGACCATGCGCTTGAACAGCGCACGAAAACCACGCTCGACATCGCTCGCTTCGTGAAGCGGCACACTGAACGGCGATTCTTCCGCCCCCTGAATTCGGTCAACCGTCTGTCTGAGGGTATCCAGTTCCGAATGGGCGAAGGCATGGAGAAATCGATCCAGCGTTCGGTGATCGCGGACGTAATCAGCCTGGGACGGGCAGGGGCTGTCGAGGTCGAAGATTCCCAGAATGCGAGAGAGCGTCTCGGCGAGCAACTCCCGATTCGTTTGTCCGGATTCACCCGACACTTCGATGACGACATCGTCTTGCGGTGCATCTTCGAAAAGAAGGTCGAGAACCGATTCAGCGACACCTTCATCGGGAGTTTTGAGCAGCAGCTGATCAAGACCGGTAAGCGCCGACAGTCCTCGGTGGAGAACTTCGTCATCTTCGGCAATCAACTCCTGAAGCACAGCGGCCTGCTGAAGAAGCTCCTGTTGGACCTCATCGAGGACAGTGAGCTTGCCATCACGAAAATTGTTGTACTTGAGCATCGCCGCGAGGGCTCGCCGATGAGTTTCTGTTCGGGAAGTAAACATGATAGTTGTCCAGGAAGAACGTTTATTGGACTTGATGCTAGACCCAGACGAACACGTCGGTACAGCTTCCGCTTGTGCACGATTGCTCTCCGCCCATGATCGGGTAAGTGAATTGGTTGGGTCCAGAGAAGCGAATGCAGTACGCGGAGACAACGACGTGGTCGCCTTCCACTGCGCACCATGCGATCCCACCGAGATCAGAAACCTGATCTGCAAGAAGCGTCCCGCGGTGATTCAACAGACGCGATTGAAGCAGAGGCGCGAGATTCATGAGCGAACCACCGCTGCCCAGATCCTCGAATACTTCCCCCCCTTGCGCGATGAATGTCCTGTAGCCGAAGCGGTCTGGACCACTGGGCGCAGCGAGCGTGAACGCCACGTACGGAGAAGCAGCAAGCTGTTCGAAATTCGGTCTGAAATCCGACACGTCCTGCATGCTGTCACAAAGACCTATCACGTCGCGCTGTCCGGCGTAAAAGTGAGTCGGCAGAGAGTTGAAGGCCCTGAGAAGTTCTTGGGTCGGTTCGATGTAGGTTGGCGGCACGGACGGGAGTGACACATTGACACGACCGTCGATGAGCCTTTCGGCTGAGCAGTTGAGAAACGGGAACTCGCTGTTGATAATGATTCGGTCCTTATCGATCTCAGGTCCGAAGGCGAGATAGTGAGCCAGCGCGACGGTACTGTTACCGCCTGGATTGATCGGATTGCCACCAGCCGTATACCAACGTACCTCCCAGACCGCGCAATCCCCTTGAGGTGCTCGCTTCTTGGCGAAGATTGTCTCTGGCTGGGCAAGCTTTGTGGCGATGTAACTCATCGTCTGTCGAGAGATTGGCTGGTCGCCAACGATTACGACAGCAGCATTGTTTCCCGTCCCTGGGTCACGCGGGTCGGCGAAGGGCAGCATGAAGTGGACTTCGACATTGATGGTATCCTCCACCAGATTGATTGGCATATCAAAGACCAGGGTAAAAGGTTGGCTTGAAGGGCAAATGCTCTTCGGCGTTTAACAAAGGCGGATTGAAACCGGCTCTGTCAAACAAGGTGCACCGTTCTCTCCTAAGCAGTTTCAGCCGTCCACATTTACATGAATCGTGCAACAACTCTCAGAAGATTACTGAGGGAATTGCAATTCAAATGTGCTGTAAGTGGTGGGTGCTGGGCTGAAGGTCTGCTCGGGAAAAGGAAGAAAGGTGTAGCAACACAATAGCTGCCAATGGGCACCGCGCGCAATACCGCTCGGCAATAAAGGGATAAAAGTTACCGACAAACAGGTCTTGCAAATCACTTAGCAACGGTTGCAAAAGGTGAAGCTGGGGCTTTCGAGTTGAGAATCGCGCTGCTTAACTAGCTCTGGCGATCAGATAAAATCTGGAAACGGGCACCCGCAGTACCAGTTTAGGAGGTCGACCAGTTGCCTAGTTGTACCTTGGCAATATGACTATTTTCAGTTGATACCACGAAGCAAACATTCTTACATCCCTTCGAAAAGGCTGGAGCCATAGGTGTCTTCGGATTCCCAAAAGCTGGAAACGGAGTTACCAAAGAACTACTGACCAAGCCCTAAAGAGACTGTAATGCTCGGAATGACTCATTCTCCACTTTACGCAAAGCATTTATTCGACTCCAAAAACATCTCTTTCCTTAATCACTTCTCTTGCGTCAAGCGCTGTTGTTTTGGAGTAGGATTTTTGCTCCGCTCGGTGCCTGATTCGGCACTGCAGCCCGGTCGGCGGTGCGCCTTCGGGACCGTAGCGGCAGAGCAAGCGCTTGCGCGATTGCTCGTGGGTCCGAATCCCTGAGCATCAAAAAGAACTCGAAGTGTGACACCACTAGTGGTGCCCCAACAACGATCACCCACACATCATTCTGGACTTCGCTATGGCTACGCAAAAACGAACGCGCCTCTTCACCAGAATCTGGTTCGCTAATTTCTCGTTCGCGGCGACGGACGTATCACCGCTCAGCGCAGTGGCTGGACATGGAACTAAAATAACGATGGGATTCTGCTAACCATCCCGATCAACCTCGAAGCCAGGCAGCTGCTCCAACTGATCCTCGAAACCAACGAATGTGGTTACCGCGTCGTCGGAACCCGTGTTCGCCAACTCACGCTCGAGGAAGAAGCGAGTGATATCTGAACGTTGTGTGCAGTCAGTTCTGAAGCCCAGTCAACGCGGTTTCAGATCCAAACACAAAAAGGGTTTTGGCTGCAATGCTGACGACACTCATTAGCGATTCCGTCCATCAATTTCATAGCAGATAAAACCTTTAAACGCCACAATTTCGCGTTGAGTCGTTTTCCAGTTCAAATCGCCTATTTAATGCGTGAATGAAAGAAATAAGAAACGGGTATCATTTGAACAAGTCAAAATCAAATGAGGTGATTGATATGCGTTCTCTCTTTCTAGCGATGACCCTGACCATTATCGCGGCGCCTGTTTGGGCAGAAGAGGTCACTGGTCCGAAAGAAGTAGGCTCAACCACAATGCCTCCCGGTCAGTACCATATTACCGAGCAAATTTCTAAGAAATCCTATTCGTTGACCGTCACCGACAAAGGCAACATGATTTTGGGCCCAGCGCTGGCAGATGTCGATGTTAAAGCCGTCGCCCCAGCGGCTACCGCACCAACAGCAACAACAGCTGGCGATGCTGCTGCCGCCGCGGCCAAACCTGCAATATCCAACGAAGCACTGAACGGACTTATGAAACAAGGTCTTCAGCGCGGTATGACGGAGCTGGTCAAGCAGGGTGGTACCAAACAGATTCAGAAATACATGAAGTAGGCGCTTGTCCAAGAGCATTGCGCTGCGCAGCGAGCAGCAATCCTTGAGAAGCTGGGCGACGCGATTGGACAAAATAGATACGCTTTTGGTTTTGATGAGGTCTGGAAAATCTCCAGGGAGGGCCGCATCGAGAACCTTCTTGTCGAGGAGGATTTCTATGTGCCGGCCATGCCGGATGCGCTCGGTATTAATCCTCGACCCGTTGAGGATTCAACAATTCCAGGAGTGCACGATGACGCAATTGATCAGATTATCGAGCAGGTTTTAACAACCGGCGGTCTTGTTACCTTCTACGAATCAGGCAAACTCAAGGAGCATTCGCGACTGGCAGCCATCCTTCGCTACTGAGGACACTGGTGGCTTGTCAGCCCATGCGCGCGGGAGGCAGAAACTTGTGCTTGTTCTTCCAAATGAAGATGCCGGCAATTGGCGTGCCAATTGCCGTTAAAACCGCAGAGCAGAAGATAGCTGTCACAACAGAGCTGAGAAGCCTTCTTAGCTCCGAAATCTCTCTATGCAGACCATCGAGCTCCTGGTCTAAATTTGCGATTGGTTTCTCCATATTACTGAGAGGTCTGCGGATGGACCCGAGTTCAGAGTGCACGCCCACTAGTTCATTGTTTGCTCCGACAAGCTGACGATGAAGACCAACAAGCTGATTATCGACATTCTTCACGGGGGCAGCAATGAGTTCCAGTGGTTGCTGGATCCGCATGATTGGTCCCTTGATCATAGTAATGTCTTTTCGCATCTCTCCAATGTCTGCCCGCATTTCTCCTAAACTCTCGTAAGTACCGTCGATAGAACTCTCGACGCTGACCATGCGGGTTTGCATGGAGCGCAGCGGGTCCTCTATGCTCTTCATGTGCTTATTTGTTTTCTCAATACTCTTGTCAATCAGGGTCATCTTAGAAGAAACAGAATCCAGCTGACTATGCACGGAATTCAAATGAACGTTAACTTCAGTTATCCGTTTTTCTGTCGCATCTACCTGATTATGCAAACCGCTGAGAAGCGGCTGCAAAGACGTCAGAGGTGCGGTCAGCTTTATGATTTGCTCCTGTAACCTGATAGTTTGCTCCTCCAGCTTGATCACGGGACTAAAGAGCCAGCGAATTGGACTAAAGCCGGTTCTCTTGTTCTGTAGTGGTTCAATGTCAACAATTTGCGCATTCGAATCCCTCGCATGCTCTCGTCCTGGCTGGTTGTCTTCACCTGATGGCTGCGCATTAGGTCGCTTAGACCTGGAACTGATTCGGGTAGGAGAATTGCTAATTGGTCCTAGGTCCGATTGGCGCTCTGCTTTTGATATCCGAGGCAAGTCGACCGATTCTGACAAGACCTCGGCAGTTGGCGAAAATTGAGACTGAGCAAGACATGGGGGAGAGGCGGTTATAAGAATCGCAATTGCCAACAAAATTATGGCAGTAGCAACAGCGACTTTAAAATTGGTACTCATCTGGTGTTGCCACCGCTACCTTAGGAAGCCTTTAAAACGCAAAGAATAGCGAATCTGATTCGCCCAAAAGGTTAATTTAAGGTCAAGACTAAGCCACTTGGTGGGCAGCCAGAAAACATCGGAATTTCTGCCAGTATGCCAATAGTCAAACGTCAGCTGCGAATGAGCAGTTTCATCAACCAAATTTTTTGATGAAGAGTCTTGGTCAGCCCGCCACTATCAATCTACCTAAGGGGCTCAGGAGCCTCTCCAAGGCGTTTTGTCGGATAGTTTGTTCGGTGGTATTGCCCTGCTTTTTTCTGCGGCGTCTCGGGGCGAGATAGAGTAAAGAGAGTAGAGATGCCCTGCCCATTTTTTGCGAGCCGAACAGTCTTCTTCTAGACGTTCCGAGCAATTCGAATCAGTTTAATCTGCAACCGATTTGCCAAGCAGAGTTTGCCAAGTGTAATTCCGAGGCAGTTATTTTTCGCGATTTCGCCTTATCAGCCGATCTAGATACCCCAGAAGCATGCCCATTGCCTGGTTCTCCAAGATTCGACTCGGCAGGCTGAGAAATCAAACAGGCGGTTTGGTTCTCTCAGTGCATATTGCTCTTCAGTCGAAATTCTTGTAAAGCTGAATTATCTATTTCATTCACACACATTCTCACAGGGCTATCTCTCCAATCAACTCAGGACAGTTTCGCCATTCAGGCAAAATCTCTCGCATCGGCAGGTGCGAACATGACTGTCTGAGTCTGGATATCGGCTTGCGAGAGACTGTGCAAGTGACTGAGATAGATTCAAGATTGCCTGATTGCACGTCAGGTTCAATTGCATCGCATCAGCTTTCATTGCCGAGTTTTCCCGACTCGGTCAACTCGCTGGCGCGCTCTTTCAACATTGGGGTAACTCTGAATCATGACTCACGAACAGACTTCTATTGAGGTGCTTACCTCACAAGACCTCGCTCCCGAAGGAAATTACACCATCGGAATGAGGGGTTACTGCACATCTGCATTTGCGCTCGATGCCGCCGAGCGGCAATGCTATAACGCCAACAGGCTGACTGCCCCATTCCGCGGTATCGAAACGCGAAACAGCGTGTTTTTTGATGGTGAGTTCTATCACCCTATCACCTTCACTATCGAGCAAGTTCGTCAAGGAGGCGACTGGACTTAACCATCCGACCGTCTTCGATTTCTTGACCATGAAAGGCACCACCAACGGTGCCTTTGCAGGGGCTGTAGCTCAGACGTAGAGCGCTTCGGCTTCGGTCGAAGAGAAACGGTGTCGAAACCCGTCAGCCTGATTTGCCGAGCTTTGCCGACTCGGCGAACACTTGCCGAACAGGCGAGTGTTACATGGGGGAGTGAGTGGGTAGGCTGAGTAATCAACCTACGCTTCGTTCACCTGGCTAACAGAACCATCGCAGTTACATCCGTGACTCTGACTCTCCAGCCCAAACCCAGTCGCTCTCAGCAGCAGCACAAAGGCATGCCGACACTCAGGCAGACCCTTCGTTCGTTGCAAGATGCGATCAGGCAGAATCACGAGTCGATGCAGTCCGTAGATTGCATCTACCGTGGTCTGGGTCTGTTCGAAGTGAGCGGCAGGCCCGGGATGCGTGCGCATCTCAAGAACCGCGCTACGTGCTCGCAGTCGTTCCACTTTGGCATGCACTACAGCATGGACATCGTGGATGTGAAGACTGCCGATCATGGGCGCGGTTTGGTCCGCTTCGATCTTCTGCTCGACCCTGAAGGTCCCCGGGTGCGAACCCGTACTGCAGCACTCGCAAGAGGCTGACTCGGACAACAAGGAAGGCTACCCTCCGCCTCTCGGCGAGGATAGCCTTCCGCTTTTTTCAAAACCCCTGAACCTGGAGCCGTCTCCAGGGGAGGCATAGCGCGAGCTTCTGCTTGTGCGAGTGTGCGCCGCGGCAACGAAACAGTGCCGGTCAGAGGGGGGTAAAACCCTTGTTTCCTTCACGGGAAACATCACCAAACTTGCGCATCAGCGCAGGAGGACTAAATGGTTAAGCTTCACAAGGTCCACCGTCAACTGTGCCAGTTCACCACCGGAGCAGGAGACCTGTGCCTGGATCTCGCAGACCAAGGCATCACTGGTACCGTCACTGGTTCCGTTTTCGCCCAATTCGGACCGCTGTTCACACCGAACAGGATCCGTGATGGGAGGCAAGCGCTTACAGTGATGATCAAGCGCGATGAGCGCTACTTCCATATCAACCTCGTCACGCTCCTGGAGATGTGTAAGGCTGGTACGGATATGCCGCAAGAGCTTGATCCGCAGTGGGACGAGCTGATGAAGATCACCGAGGACAAGACCTGGGCTGACTTCATCTGCTACGTGGTGGGCGATCACCTGGATGCGTCGTACGGTACCGCACTCAAGGACGGCGTAGCGCCGGCCTATCTGGTGACACTCTCTCTCAAGGGGAGCGACTCCAGCGTTCGCCTCAACCTGGCATCACTGATTGCGATGGCGCGATTCGCCGATCTTCCGGAACCGGAAATCACTTGCGAAGAAATCAGGATCGCTGCGCTGGCCTGAAGAACGAGCCGTAATCAATCGTCTCGTCTTTAAACCGTCGATAATGCAGAGGCACCATATACGGTGCTTCTGTCGGGGCTGTAGCTTAGGAGTAAAGCGCCGCAGCTCTTATCGGAAGAGCACACCTCCGGGTGTAATTCTGGTTCGAATCCAGGCGGCGCAATTCCCGGAATTTTTCGCCACTACCGGGAGTGGCACTTTTGACCCATGTCTTCTCAACAACGTCAAGCGAACGATGCTTACGTGTCGGCCGTTCGAGACTGCCTCGCTCAACTCATGCGCACTGGCAAAGTCGAACACAAAAGCGGAAATCCCGCTTTCAACCTGATTCTTGGCGCTCATCGCAAGTTCTACTTCCTTGTGACATTCGACAATGTCCGTCGAACACCTTTTGGTATCCGAATCTCTGAAAAGTGGTTCGTGACTGAAGATGGTGTGCTTCGCATTTCGGAGAACAACAAGAGTGTTCTGCTTGAAGCAGTGCTGGAATCCATGCGAGCACAGAGCTGAGCCGAGAAGGGAGCGCGAAGTCGCTCCCCTTTTTCCTTCTTTCTGCTGCTCCCTATACTACTCGATGTCATTACTGAGAAACCCGACTCGTACAGGTTAACTGGCTGATGCCTGGAATCCTCTGCGTTATGGAACGCTGACGACCACTTGGTATTCCAAATTCGCCAGCATCTTCTTCGACGGATTGTAAACCTACCGAATGTTAGGTAGAATTGTTCTCGGAGTCTCAAGGAGTTGGAAAGTGAAAGTTCCTCCCGGATGGTATGCAATTCTCAGTTCAAATGAACTAATTGCAAGCCGCCCTTTAGCGGTCGAAAGATTTGGTATCTCGCTTGTCGCGTGGAGAGACTCAAGCGGCTCTGTCGTCTTGATGAGCGATCTCTGTCCTCACCGTTCAGTCAAGCTCAGTCTAGGCACCGTAAGCAAAGACTGCATTGTTTGTCCTTTCCACGGTTTCGAATTCGATCAAACCGGCGCTTGCCAGCTGATCCCTGAGACAAAAAAATCGGCTGTGAACTTGAAAGTTCCAACTTATTCAGTTGCAGAAAAACATGGATTCATCTGGATGTGCTTGGGGGCTGACAGTCCAGTTGACGCTATCCCCTGGTTTTCAGAAATTGAACGCGAAAATCTGGCACATTCGGAATTCACTGCCACCTGGCCGATTCATGTAACCCGCTGCGTCGAAAATCAGTTGGACTACGCCCATCTTCCTTATCTTCACAAAACGACGATTGGAAAAAACTTCGACGTTACATTGAAACGCCAGTTTGAACTGACTGAGCAGCGCATAAAGCTTAGTTTCGACGGTGAAGGCTCTTTCGAATTCAAGTTCCCAAACATCTGGTTGTTGGAAATTCGACCAGGAGCGTTTTACCAAATGATGGCTTTTGTTCCTGTCAATGATCGATCTACAAAGTTATACATAAGAGCCTATCAGGGTTTTGTGACGCTTGGATTGTTGAAACCGATAGTCGATAAAGCAATGAATTTTTCAAATTCCATAATTCTGAATCAGGACAAATATGCGGTGGTAAGCCAGTTTCCGAATTCCTCAATTGATGCAGTGGATGAAAAACTATACCCGAGTGATCGAGGAATAGCATGGTATAGAGAGAAATGGTCCGAACGAGAGATAGAAATTTGAGCAGTAAAGCACGAGAAAGTGTCTTAGACAAAGCGGAATCCTTGTTTATGCAACGCGGTTATAAAAGCGTCACTCTCGACGATATAGCCGTCAGTCTTAAACTGAAAAAGGCGACACTCTACTATCATTTTCCTGACGGCAAAGAACAACTCTATATGGCAGTAATTGAGCGCTGCTTCGCAAAGCATCGAGATCAATTTTCGAGAATAGTGAAACAAGAATTGGAAGGCAACGGAATTCAAAAGACACTTTTCGAAATTGGGCGGTGGCTATGTTCTCAGCCACCTATGAACACCAGCAGGATGTTGGCCAACGACCTGCCACTGCTGAGCGGCAGCAACAAGAAAAAAATTAGGGTAATGCTTCAAGATATGGCGGAACCTTTGGCGGCAGTATTCAATGAAGCTTCCCGAAGAAAGCTCCTTAGAGCTGATGCTAAGCCGCTGATGGGACTTTTCTTCAACCTGATGGAGTCAATTCATCAGAGCAAACTCTATTCGGATATGCCTCAAGAGAATGTTTTGGAATTGTTTTTAGACGTTTATCTATACGGCGCGATGAAACGCTGATGCTCAGGGCTGCAACTCGATTTCGCCGGGCCGCCATGTTTTGTTGAACCACGGCTCGAGCGGACCGTACAGGCGAAGGATCATGAACCAACCCTTTCCTGGAATGGTCTGCACCCAGTTGTTCTCCATTCCGGTTGGTGCTGTGGGGCCGAAGTTAACATCCACCGAGCCATCGGTATTGATGTTGATCTCCTTGTTCTGGCTACTAACACTTGGGGACTTCTGGTTGGTTTGCACCATAGAGCGGGTCTGGTTGTCGTAGACGATCACCGACCAGAAATTCTTTACCGGTATGTTCGGCGGCAGGCGCAGCTTGTAGGTTTTACCGCCGTCAAAGGGATTACCATTCGCATCCTGCACTGACCAGGGATATTGCGATCCTTGACCCACCATCTTCTGCTCCATCGCAGGTGTGACGCCGGTGGCGAAGTAGTAGAAGAAAGCGGCACCATCCAGGTTGCTTACGCCAGGCGCCATCTCGAATTTGTAGCCACCGAAGAAGGGCAGGCGCCACGCGCTTTCCGGATAGAAATACGCCTCCTGGGAACGGATCTTGAAGGCGATAGCCCGCGCCGTCACGGCGCCGATATTCGCGGCGTCAGTCAGGATCTTTTTCATCCGCTCGTCCGGATCGAACGGTTGTCCTTTGATAATGCCGATAGAAGCGAACAAACCCAATGTGGTGGGATCAGAGCCCACCGCCGGCTCCTCCTGGATGACTTGGTTCAAAAGTCCCCAGAATGAGTAGTCACCTGGTGCGACGAAGTTAGTTGGGATACCCGAGGCATTGACGAATTTCATTGGTGGTGGGTTGTTGGCATCGGCCAGGCTATAGATCCGCAGATTCTTCTTGACTGAGTCCACCCCGGGTCGGGTTGAGCCGTCGACAAGGAAAGCGCGAAACACCAGCCAGCTACCGAAGGTGTTCGGACGCAAGACGTGATAATCCGTCGGGATGTCGCCGTCGTATCCAGGCGGTAACAGCAGATACTTGCCTCCCGCGCCCTTATCAGCTCCGGTGAGGCCGACGTCGGCTACCCACTTGTACCAGAAGTCGTTGACCAGACCCAGCACCGTGGGCGGGATTTCGGCCACCACTGGACCCTTGCTGGTGTCCACCCAGATGAAGTTGTAAATCGTGTTGTCATTCGCCGTCAGCTCAACGGTCTTCGGGTCAACCAGATCTTCCCAGATCACGTCGGTCTGGTTATCTGGACCGAACTTGCGTAATGAATCACGCATACCCGCCTGGTTGACTATTGGGATCGCTAGCAGATAGGCTTGAAGCGCCCGAGAACGATCGAGGTTGTCGTAAATCTTTTCGATAGTTTCGGCTGACGGGTAGCCATAATCCAGGTTCAACATGCCAATCGAAGACTCGATCTCGTCAGGGACGGCGACGCCTGCCGCGAAAGGAGTAGTCATCTTGAATTTCTGTACGTCTGTCGTCATGTCCCGTTCTCCTTCTCCTTCTGCAATGCGATCGGTAGTTCCACTTAGATAGCCGACTTCGATATGGTACAGCATCTGTTGAACTGGTCGGGAGCTTGGAAATTGCCGAATGTCGGATCATCAAGTTGTCAGAGCTTTCTAATCGGACCGCGCTGCAGATAGATCACGCCTTGCAATCGGAAAGACTAAGACCAGCCCTTTACGATCGAAAGCTTCGAAGTGATATGGAAAAACCGATCAATCGCATTGACTGTTAGGCTAGATCTAGTTTCAGGATGTATGCCACCACTTCCGGATGACCGAGCAAACGCGGTGAATTCGCCACCGTTAGCTAATTACCTAGAAATCTGTTCACTTGATGTTCACAACGAAAGTGCACTGTATAAGGTGAGAGTCTAGGAGTTTTGACATGAATAAATCCAGGAACAGATCGAAAGTAATTCCTATATTTCCACTGCCGATAGTCCTGTTTCCATCGGAAGAACTGCCTCTTCATATTTTCGAAAAAAGATACCTCGCGATGATCGAAGATATATCCGAATCGGACGGCACGTTCGGAGTGATAAGAATCGAAGAGGGAGCCAATTCACTTGCATGCACAGGCTGCTTGGCGCGACTGGTCACTGTTGACCGATTGGCTGATGGTCGAATGAACATCCTCGTCTACGGATACCAGAGATTCTCCGTTTTGGAGATGCTCGACGGCAGACCCTATAAGCAGGCACGAGTCCGAGCGATCGAAGAGTCAGCGCCCGGAGTTGATAGTGAAGAGGTCGCTAGACGGTTGCAAACTGCCCTCGACGACATTGCGCGTTTGTCTGCGAAGTTACAAGGTCACCCGACAGATGTGTTGGACGACCGTCCCTGGGATCCGACCGAGCTGTCCTACTGGGTCCCCGCGAGACTCTATGGGTCACCCAGTGAGCAACAGCGCTTGCTGGACATGGACACCGTGTATGAACGACTTGATGCAGAATACAAACTGCTCGATGAAACGCGTAAGCAGCTTGCAGCGAAAACCGCACTGAAAGACGCCTTCAGTTGAGGGCGCTTTGTAATTGCCTACAGAAAGCCTACAAACAGAGGCTTTTGAGTGTCCAGTGATGGGCTTAACCACTCGAAATTGGGTCACTATACTTTGTCGTGTTACTCAATGTAGTATAGAATCGGTGGGTTAGGTTCAGCTTGAAGTCAAAAGGACTAAGAGAAAAAGAATCCGGTCTGCCTCTGCGAGCAGAAGAGTTGAAGTCCGCACCAGGAGAGCGGTCAACAATGCTTCATCTCTAGGAGGCAGCCGGAGTTTGTGCGTTCAAGAAGCACGGACTCTCATTTTGAGACTAGAGCCAGATACGGCGAAGCTCGGGTCTTGACTCTTTACCCAGCCACCCTTTGTCGATGTCTGCAACCAGGTCCCAATGGATGCTGGCATGCTGTTTGTCGGTCAGGACGGCCGCGATTCCGAACGGAACCTCGTGCTCCCGCTGCATCAGGTTTTTCTGGAATCCGCCCGCTTGCTTGCCTGCCAGTCCATCTGAGATCGTTGCCGATCGCATGCCCCCTAGCAGATCGTAGAGATTGGGATTGCGCTGGACGCCAATCAGCGTGTCACCATGGACGGTGGCAAGTACGATTACGCCACGTTGAGCGATCTCTCTGACGGCCAAAGCTTCCTGCCTTGTCTTGACCTCATCGACCGCGATCACGGTGGGCGCGTGATTGCTAACCGCCTCGATCATGACCTCGTGCTGCCTGGATGTGTCCGGCACCTGTATGCGCCTGGCATCGCCGACGAAACTATGGGGCAGGTCACCATCGCCAGCGATTTCATTGTTCGTATCCACGATCAAGACACGCTGCTTCGGGTCCTCAGCGAACTTGGCGATCAGCCCTCTCAATGTCGATGTTTTGCCCACTCCGGGAGCTCCAATCAAAAGAATCGACTGCTGCTTTTTGAGCAAATCATAGAGGCCTGGCGCCAGCCCCGGATTGGCGCGACCGAAGCGGGCACTCAATCCGACCGGCACGCCCCGGCGATTGCGAACAACGGAAAAACGGTGGAGTGTGTCATTCATCCCGGCTCTGTTGTTGCCATCAAATGCTTCGGCACCACCGATGGTATCGATTGCGTGCTGAAACTGTTGAGGCGTCACGACGTCGTCGAGAAATTCGCCGATGCCATTAAGTCCGATGATTCGCGGTCGTCTGCCGAGATCGAAGTGAACCTCTGCCAGATCTTGCAGGTAAACCGACAGGTAGTTGGAGAGGGATGGAAAGACAGCAAGAAAGGCGTTGATCTCCAGCGTGGAGACGTTATCAAGTGTGGAGGGCATGATCACCTTTGAGGGTAATTGATTTTGAAGTGGAACAGACCTGACTAGACGCTTTAGAAATCCAAAAGAAGGCACCTTTGTCGGTGGCGTCTTCGTCGTGGGACGGCGTCCGATGGCGTGGAAGACCATTTACTGTCGTACGTTGGCTGATGGCACACAAGCTTGGACGAGAATGAGGGAATGATGTGGATGCCAATCACGAATTAATCGAAGCAGATTGACCCGGCTCTGATTCCAAGGCAGGGGGAGCCGGCGCTGGCCAATTCGCTCGCAAGAAAGCGCGATAATGAGCACCACGAACTCAGTCGTAAGACCTGTCAGGACTACTCCGGCTGGTCGGGAGAGAAGCCTTGTGGCATGGCTGATAGCAACGAGACTGAGGGCACCGTCAAATGCGAAAACGCTTATCAAGACGCAGACGGAGGTGAAAAGATAGCCGATTGCGACGCTGCGCGAAGCATCAAGAGGTTGCACTGTGAGAAGGATCAAAAGTTGGGGAGCGCTGAAGCGAAGTTAGAAAACCATAGAAGAAATGAAGACAAAGGACTTGCACATCTTCCTCGTTTTTACCTACTAAGCACAACCTTCTCCTTCTACTTTTGGGATCTTACAACTGGCGCCGCCTACTCTGGAGAGCTCGAATAAGTGAAACTGGTTTCGATCGAATTCAATTGGAATCTACAGCTCTTAGTGCTTCGGTCGTTTTTGTGATTAGTCTAGAGACTTCTAGGCAACAACAAAGACTTTAAACTGAATCTTAGCGACAACTGGATCGAGTCCGCCGTCCATACGTTTCTCGATAAATCTAGGTTACTTATCGCAGATTAAAGTGCGCTAGACCGGTAGAAGCTTGGAGCCGAAGCGATACATCCTAACTTGGTCTTACAGGAGTGAACTGACGCGAGACGCCATCCCTATGAATTGTTGTTTCCTATCGTAAAACCAAATTTTTTATCAAAAGCGATCTAGAACGAGCTGCGTAAGTGACTAATCTGAACCGCAAGATAATTAGGTTGTTTCTTAGCATGTGACCCTGCCTCTTGCTTGGTGGCGCCCACGGTGCTAACTATACAAACTAATAGATTCAGATCGTAAGTCAGTGGTGGACATGTGTCAGTCCCCTATTCACCTGAGGTTATCCCATCAAATTAGTACGAGAAATGACGGACCGATTCAGAACACCAGGCTGTAATTCATTCATCGGGAGATGAAGGAAAAATTCCGAAGTGGAAAGCTTGGTGGTGGTTTCGGCAGTTAAGTTCGACGAGTTGAGATACCCAAGGATTAGTCGCTGGTTGCCATGCGAGTCAAGTAGTGAGTTGCTCCCATTCGCGAAAGATGGCGCTTTGAGGGTATCTCGAAGCCAGCTGATTGCCGGTGTTGATCTTCAATCGTTTTGCGTCTAACCGAGAGGAATCTAGGCTTTGTTAGATTGATTAAATTGAATTCTTCTAGACAAATGGCAGACTTGCGCATGCCTCAGCTGGGATACTTCCTGACCTCGAAACTGAAATTGACAGCTAGGACCATTTTCGCCGTACGGGTAAATTCTGGAGGTCATCGAAAAGCGAGCTCTTGGGTTTATATCCCCATAGTTCGAAATTTTCGTCCATTCGCGCTTTACTTAATTCAAACCACTGCTTGAGCTTTGGCTCTGGGATCTGAGGAGCGGGAAGACCCTGTCTGCGCAAGATTATTCTCGTGTCTTCGTAGCGCTCCACGGCTTCGTGAAATAACGGATACTTTCTGTTGCCGTCTATCATCTGTTTTGCTACTGACTCGGATATTGCTCCCCTCAATTCACCGCCGGGAGTGGCAGGATTTTTCAAAGTCAAAACGTGAGCCCTGGCATCGTGAGTCTTGAGCGAGAGTGGAAATTCCAATTCGTCTAGGTATCGGCTGAAACCTCTGACCTCTGCTGCAACGGTGTGGAATTTTTTCGGATCAAATGCTCTCACTACTGAACTATCTTCTGCTCTGAGCAAGCCTCTGCTGCGGGAGCCGGCGGACCTCGTCCCAAAAGCAATGGAATCCGACGTCCTCGCCCCTAATGCTAAGCCTCTTCCGCGCAATGCCAGAACAGCTGCAAGAGTTCCCAGAAGCACCAATCCCACTGTTTCAGCCTTATGCTCCTCGACGAACTTTATCTGAGGTTTGAAATTCGAGTAGGCATCTTCAAACAGTTTGCGGCCATCTGGAGCGTGGATAAATTCAGTTTGTCTGTCTAGCATAGGCCCTCACCGTAGCTGGATATGCCGAAGTCCTCACTTTACTAACAGGGTTGTGACAATTCCATGATCTGCCAAATGCATTAACCTTCATCCATGTTATGGGAACTTTGCCGCACAATTTCTCTTCTTTTTCTGCCACCGCTATTAGTGCCATGCTAGCAACCCAACTTCTAAGCCTGGTGCGGAGAGAACGCGATTTCTTGATTTGATTCAGCTCTGATTGGTCCCCAGTCAGTGGAAAGACGTCTAGCGATAAAATTCCATCACCTTGGTTTATAAAGCCTTATTCAGAGGCTGCTATGACCCGGATCCAGTTTAAGTATTGATCAGGCTAGTTGAGTTCTCATAGTCCGCGCCTTCTGTCGAAAACCAGTTTAATGCGGGCTAACAGACTAGATTGAGCTGCAGCATAAATAAATCTTGGGAAGACGGTTGGTTATGGGCTCGCGAATTGGTTGGGGCGCCGAATTCAACCGTTTTAAATCTTGATAATTCAGGGTTTAATTTTCTACTGTGACTTGTACATCCGCGCACCAAATCGAACGCTACAAGCACAGACAAACTCAAGTTTTGAAACCAAACCTGAAACCACCGGAGAGACTGAACTCAGCACAAATTTTGGGTTGTTTCTTTTACACTACCGAGAAAAACGATGAAAATCATTGACGGTCTTAGCTACGAACAGCTGAGCGCTTCTTGCGCTCATGTCCTGAAGCCGCTTATGTGACGACAAATCAAACCCACTCGCCATCACCTAACCATGTTCCATGAACTTCTTTTCGCCGTGGTCGCTGGTCTGATTTTGCTCTACCTGCTCAGTCGCATTGCGACTACAGGCGCACGCCAACCGGTCATTCTCGGCAACTGGTCAAACAGCAACGATCCCAACCTTCATCTCTACCGCGCAGCCGAAGAGCTATTCGAGCAAAAGGACTTCGCCGCAGCTGGAGCTACTGTGTTGTACGTCACCTCGGACGACAACGACCTTCTGGCAGGCAACGCCTGGCTCATGCTGGCACAGTGCTACCTCCAGCTCCAAAAGCCTGTCGACGCGCTCGATGCGACTGACTCCGGCAGAAGGTTGATTGCCGAATCCCAAGACCGAGATTCGCACCAGATGCGAGGGCTCAATCTTGCGTTCCTCATTCTGAAGGCCAGCTCACTGACTCAGATCAAGGGAGCCCAGGAACTTGAGTGGCATGTGTTCGAAGAAGCTCGAGAGCTCGCTGAAGCCGACCACGCCGCGTTTGAAACCCTTGATGCCAGGAACTGGTACCTGGCGATCTGCTACCACAATCTGGGCGTCCTCTGCCAGAAAGCGCGCGATACCGCATCCGCCGCGGCTTACTATCAAAGGGCTACGGACCTCTGGCAGATGCTTCCGGATCGTTCGAAATTCAGCGCGCAGCTGGAGGAATCTCGCGGTGGCTTGCTTGACTGCGGGAAAAACTCTCTCGACCGCATGTTTCGCCTCGACTTTGAGGGACCCGATAATTGAGCGGCGTCTTTTACTCACCGGAGCTTAGTTGATCTAGCAACAGGGCATCGCAAGCGGTGCCCTGTTCAATTCTGCCCGCGAGGAACTCGCTCACATCGAAAGATCAAATCGCAAATGCCGACTTTGTCTGTGGTGGCGCATCTGGTGCCAACTATATAGACTAATAAGTATAGTCGCCATGTCGTAAACGTTCACCGGCGGACGCCGGCGACCCGCTGTTATGCGGCTCTTGAAGGGGGGCTAAAGAAGTCTGCATAAATACAGGGTTTCGAACGTCCTGCGTAGATGATTTACGCCCTGGCGGTAACAGTTCGTTAAAAACTGGTCAACTGATTTTACACAGCGTCGCCCGTTACGCATTCGTTCCTAACGTGACAATTCGTCTCTAGCCAAATTCGAAGTTCGGAAGAATACCTTCCTTTATCAACAGGGCTTGTCTGACTGGAGCGGTTGGCTTAAGTTCGATAGGACAAGAATATCTTTCTTCGTACAGCGGCTCGTGGTCGCCAAGCTTGGTGTGATCTGGCTTGAGGTAGATGCTCCTTTCAATGCAACCTCGATCTGTTTGTTCCATTTCAAACTCCTTAGTCGTCTAATTTTGTGTGCAAAACTGCATCGACTTTAACTTGAAGATTGTGACGATTCCATCCCAGATGAATTGAATCCTCGGAGCGTTTGTTCAGCTAGCGCCGATTTGAATCTGTCCGAATCAAAAACGTTCCCATGGAAATCGATGAAAATCTACGAGTCAGGTCCGCAGCTTTCTCATAGATATGGAATTGTCAAACTTCCGGACTTAGAGTGACAAATGAAGCAGCAGGGATGCATCGAGCGACTGAGTTTGGCAAAATCGCGTGAGGGACTGGTCGGAAACGAGGCCATCGCTTACGCACGCACGTGGGCGTTCTACGATCCATCGGCAGGTGCGTGGCAGGCGGCTGTCTTCAATAACGATCCATCAAGAATAGAAGCAGATCAGCGACGAAGAATGACCGCTATTGCCAATACCCTGGTGTTATTGAGCAGGCAAATAGATGATTCTCAATCTCAAATAACGCAGGAGGTACCCAGATGTAATTGTTTTCTGTTAGCTTAGAGTAAACCTGGACTCAGAAATACTGCAAAACTGAGTGACTAGGATAATTGATTCACTGCAGACACAAACGAGCGACACACGAATGAATCAAGATAAGACCAGCCATCTGAGCCGTTCGACTCAACTCAGTGCCGACACCGGATTGGATTCTGGAGCTGATGGTTTGCCCATTATCGCTGACCGCTATAACCTTCTCGGTGAGCTCGGAATCGGTGGTATGGGGAAAGTATTTCTTGCCCGGGATAGGGAAAACGGTGATTCTTGCGCAATTAAACTAATGCACAATCACCTCAGCGGCGACTCGACCAGCCGGCTGCGCTTCGAGCGCGAAGCACGTTTGGCGCTCGGCTTGAATCATCAAAACATCGTCAGAGTGACTGATTTTGGCGTGACAAAAGCGAACGAGCCTTTTATGGTGATGGAATTCCTTGTCGGAGAGAGTCTTCAGGATCTGCTCAAAAAGCATGGTCGATTACCTCTCGAAAAATTCTTACCGATCTTCGATCAAGTATGCGCCGGACTTCAGTTTGCGCATGACTCCGGAGTGGTGCACAGGGATATGAAGCCCAGCAATATAATGCTGATTGCCGACACCGAGGGTGGTGCGAAAGGAATGGTCAAAATTGTCGATTTTGGAATCGCTAGAGTTTGCAAAACTACTGGAGAGATTTGCCCTTCCAGCGGAAAGGAGATTGAGGCCGATGCGATAGAAGCTGGCATGAAGCTCACCCAGCCGGGCGAAGTATTCGGCAGCCCGCTCTACATGAGTCCTGAGCAGTGCTTCGGAGAAGATGCTGATTGTCGTTCGGAGGTCTACTCACTGGGCTGCATGATGTTCGAAACTCTTACCGGAGATGCACCGCTTCGTGGTAAGAACGCGATGGACACGATGCTAAGAAGAGTACATGAAATTGCTCCGAGCTTGAGTTCTGCCTGCCCGGAAGGCAACTTCCCGGAGCAACTCGATAACATTATTTCGCGCTGCTTGAAACGTGACCCTGATGATCGCTTTCAGAATGTCGCCGAACTCGCACAGGCATTATCCACCCTCAGAAGCTAGCGCCAAACCAATCATCGTTGGCATATCCTCTTGCAAAAGTATGGCGCTCGTTCTGGACAGCTACTTCTCTAATCGAGCGATGTCCTCGTGAGCTTCCTTGACTCCGAGATACTCTGCACGCTGGTAGTATTTCAAAGCCAAATCCCGATTCTTTTCTATGCCGGTACCAGCCTCATAAAGCTTGGCAAGATGATAATAAGCCTCGGGTCGTCCCCCAATTTCTGCGCTCCGTTTGAAACACTCAAATGCTTTTGGCAAACTCTTCTCTGTACCCAACCCATTTGAATACATCCGCCCGAGCTGATCATAGGCGTCTGGCGATCCTCCAGATAGGGAAGCTTTCGTTAGTAGTTGAAATGCCACCGGCCACTTTCCAGGCTTCCAAAAGAAGCTTGCAAGATAGATCATGGCTTCCACATTACCTTGATCGGAAGCCTTTTTTAGCCACCTTTTTGATTCTTCTTCGTTCCTCTTGAATGACATTCCCCTCAAATACATTTGTCCTAGAACACCCTGCGCATATTTGTCTCCTCTGCGGGCTCTCGTCTTGAGAATCTTGGCTGCATCGTCTCGAGGGTCCCTCGCGTATAACCGTCT
>CAZRMH010000027.1:0-32725 GCA_964600935.1 uncultured Candidatus Obscuribacterales bacterium | reverse complement strand
GATCCTCACCAGGGCCCGGTCTCACAGAATTCAACGACGTTTTGGACACTCCCAACGGAAAGCCGCGTGCCGGCGTGCTTTCCGTTCAGAACTGCTGCACTCGGAGCAGGCCAAGCTCAGCTCAGCGGGCAGCTTCCTGGCGGCAGGAGTTGTTCGGCTTTGGTTCGGCACCTTTGGGCTCGCAAGCTGAACACCTGGGCGCGCAGGTTCCAGAGATAGGCGCACTGGGGTGACTGTTTGCCGAATCGCTTGAACCCGTCGACAATAATTCGCTCCGCGCTGTTCAATCTGCCGGCGCTCAAACAGCGACCAGCCGCGTGATTCCAGGCGTGGACCGCTTCTTTGTCCTGGGCGAGCTCTTCGTCCGATTGACGCTTAGTAAGCTCGAGTCCGCGCAAGGCGCGTTTAAGAGCTGTTTTCGTGTCGCCAAGCCGCTCATAGAGCACGCTGATGTTGGTCAGGTTGCCTGCCAGAGAGGCGATATTGCCATTGTGCTGCCAAACAGCCAGTGCCTTTTCATAAAACGCAGCGGCCTGCTGTTTGTTGACTGTGGCGCCGTGCTTGCGACTCTTAGCGAAGAAGAGTGAAAAACACATTGCCACGTACGCACTCGCCATGTCTTCGCTCTTCGGGTCCAGCCTCTCGAGAATTTGAATGGCGTTTCGAATCTGCGCACGAGCGCGAATCCGGTTTTTCTCTTCTCTGGCGCACTCGAGCATCATTTTGGCGCCCAAACGGTCCGGGTAAGTGAAGGTGCAGGAATCGACAAGCACTTCCGCATCATCTCCGACTTTGAGGTAGGCCCTCGCGACGCCGCTGATTTTCGGCGGATTGAAACTGATTCTCACCGGTTCTCCGGCCGGGAAATCGGTTCGGTACCACTCCTGTTCGTTATACATGAATCGAAGCAGAGCTGGTTTTTCGAGTGGTTCGAGAAGTTCGATCAGCATGTGGTGAATCTCTTTCTCATGGGGGTGGACTGTGTGACTCGGCCGCTAAATGCGATACCGCGAGCGAAGCGCGCGATAGAACGTGTTTGTGCTCCTGAATCTCGTCGAGACTCTTTCTGTGGCGGAAGTGCTAGTAGATTGTTTGCTGTCTCGGTTTTGAGTCTTGAAGAGGGTAAGGAGCTAACCACTACTTCTACAAAAGTGGGTCGTCTGATTTCAGAGATGGCTAATATTTGAGAACTAAATTGGCGTTTATGCTGTCGTCGTGCCTTGACTACTCTGGCTGTAGAGCCTCGCCAGATGGAGGTTTGGGGTCTTGCCTTTTCAAGAGTTCTAAGATAATTGGCTTGCGAGGCTGGCGTGAACGCTGTTCTCTGGCGTTCGGTTTGAAGAACGTAATGATATAGTAGAGGCGGGCGGCAAAAGGAAAGACGAATTAGCCGGTTTGACTAAGACGCCTTTCCCAGAAGTTTCGGCAAGCAGCATGCCGCTTGATCTGATTGGGTTATAGGTCGACTGCTACGGAAGCTGAATCGGCTTCGCGAAGTCGTTGAACAGACCCCAGAACATCAGCATCAGAAGCAGCAGTCCGAAGAAATTGGACAGCTTGGCTCTGGTTTCGAGGGAGATTGGCTTGCCGCGAATCTTCTCAATGGTGAAGAACATTATGTGACCGCCGTCCAGCATCGGGATGGGCAGGATGTTGATGATAGCCAGGTTGAGGCTGATCATTGCTAACATCCAGACGAAGGCGAAGACGCCCTGGTCGAATGCCTGCGCGCCGACCTGAACGATACCGACGATGCCGTGCATCTCGAGCGCGGCGTCCGGCATGGCAGCGGGTTTCTCGACGATGCCGAGCATCATGCCGAAGCCCTTGAGCATCGCACCCATCGAGTTGAAAGACGTGGAGACACCGGTCTTGGTGGCAGTCCAGGCGTCCATCTTCTCGTAGGACCGGGTGGCTTCGACATCGAGGGCGATACCGATGCGACCATCAGCGTTCGGCGTGAGCGTCACTTCCACCGGCTGACCATTGCGTGAGACGACCACGGTGGCGGGCTGGTTCTTCTTTGCCGCGATGGCATTCTGAAGATCCTGCGGTACCTTGATTGTTTTGCCGTCGACCGACACGAAGACGTCGCCAGGCTGAAGTCCGGCGTCGTGAGCGATTGTGACGGTGGTGTCCAGCCCGCGAATCTTGGTTGCATTGATGTTCGTCGTCGGTTCTCCGATCACTGCGAACAGCATCGCGATTGCCACGATAGCGAACAGGATGTTCATGACCACGCCGGCGACGGCGACGGCCATGCGCTTCCACACCGGAAAGAAATTGTAGCTTTTGAACTCTTCGCCCATCAGCTCCTTGGCGGTCGTCTCATCCTGGAGTTCAGGGATGCTGACGTAGCCGCCCAGAAGAATCGGACTCAGTCGAAACTCGGTGTTCCAGAACTTGCCGAGCACGAGCGACCAGCTTCGTTTGCCGAAACCAATCGCGAAAACGGGAGTCTGAAACCCGAGAGTGCGAGCCACTATCCAGTGACCGAACTCGTGAATCAGAATCAGAAACATGATACCTGCGACCATCGACAGGATGCCGGGCAGGGCACCGCCGATAGTGGCGAGAATTGCAGCTGTGTTCATTGATTGAACCTTCGTTGAATGTTTTGTCCTTAGTGAAGGAAGGAAAGTTTTGTTTGCTGAAAATCACAAAAAAATGGAAATCCCCGCTCCGCTTACGCGGCGAAGCGGGGACTCCAAACTATTCAGCAAACGGGAACTGCCGTCAGGCAGTGAGTTCGCGACAGACCGTTATTGGGCGGGCTTGACCGCGGGCTTTGCAGCACCGTCGCCAGCCGGCTTCTCCTCGGCCTTGGTCGTGAGGAACTGGGCCCAGATGGCCGCATTCGTGGGATTGGCGAGGAGTGCCGCACCCTTCGAAAAGACGCGCCAGAGCGGCGCATTGGTCTTGTCCTCGACGGACTCGTCGAACTGCTGGCCCATCGCGAGCGCTTCGCGCACGCGAGCGTTGATGCTGATGCTGAGAATCGCGAACGAGTCAGAGTCAGCAAAGCGA
The DNA here is from genome assembly GCA_964600935.1 of uncultured Candidatus Obscuribacterales bacterium. Classification (GTDB taxonomy): domain Bacteria; phylum Cyanobacteriota; class Vampirovibrionia; order Obscuribacterales; family Obscuribacteraceae; genus JADYXR01. The sequence continues at coordinate 29,698 of CAZRMH010000027.1, read as the reverse complement.
AGACGTCCGGCTTTGACCGCGTCTTCATACTGCTTGTAACCGACCAGCAAGTCGGAATCCGCATCGAACTTAAGCCGGAAGGCTTCGGTCCGATTGAGGAAATACCACTGAACACGTGCGGCTTTTACAGGCACGTAAATCGCAGTTTCTTGCTTTTGCATGGTGGTATCCTTGTTCTCCGCGCGGTGGAGTAGATGGCGTCTGTGCGCGGTACTAATGCGACGCCATTTACTTCGAAAACGCTTTCGACGGATGATAAAAAACGACAGCTCGCAGAGAGACGCAACTCCGGTTTTGAAGCCGTCGCTGCGCCCTCTGGAGACGTCTAAAACCTTCCTGGAAAGCGAAGAGCTTACTTGCTACCGTCGCCTTCGTCCGCGCCGTCCACATCGACCGAACAGTCGCCACACTTCTTGATGGCGCAATTCGATTCGTTGCGAAGCTGCTCGAACTCGGGGCCGAGGATCGTCTCTTTGGCCAGCAGCACGTCCGCGATCTTGCGGATGCACTCTGCGTCAGCCTTGAGCAGGTCCATGGTTTCCTTGTAGCAGTCGTTGACCAGTTTCACCCACGCGGCGTCGATCTTGTCCTGGAGGGCAGGACCGGTCTCGTGGTTGGTGGCCATGGAACGACCGAGGAACGGATTGGGACCGCCCTCACCCACCGAGATGGGACCAAGGTCGGACATGCCGAACTCGGTGACCATGCGGTAGGCCCAGGCTTTTGCCTGCTTGAAGTCGTTGCTGGCGCCGGTGTCGATGGTGTTCAGGAAGATTTCCTGAGCGGCACGACCACCCATCGCCATCATGATCCGAGCCTTGAGGTTCATGTTCGTGTAGTTGAACCGATCCCCTCGCGGCAGAGCCTGCGTGTAACCGAGTGCGCGAGCACGCGGCACGATTGTGATCTTGGTGACCGGATCGCCACCCAGACCCTTCTCGAACATCACCTGCGATACCCAGGCGTGCCCGAGTTCGTGATAGGCCGTGTTGATCATATCCTCAGGATTCATGCGCTTGGCGGCATTCTCCTTGGCTGGACCCATCTGGACGCGGTCGATACCTTCGTCCATGTCTGCCATGGTGATGACGCGCGGCACCTGCTTCTGAATCTCGGCTTCCGGCACATTCTGCTTGCGAAGTTCCGCGATCGCATTGTTGATGCGGCGAGCGGCGACAATCGCAGCGTTGTTTGCCGTTCCTTCCAGCTCGGCGCCGGAGAAACCGGGCGTGTTGGTGGCGATGATGTCGAGATTGACATCAGGTCCGAGTTTCTTGTTCCTGGTGTGAATCCGGAGAATCTCGTGCCGGCCGAACTTGTCGGGGTTGTCGACGAGAACCTGCAGGTCGAAACGACCGGGACGCGTGAGCGCCGGGTCGAGTACGTCTGGACGGTTGGTCGCGGCCATCAGGATAATCGCATCGTTGGCACGGAAGCCGTCCATCTCGACGAGTAGCTGATTGAGCGTCTGCTCGCGCTCGTCGTTGCCGCCACCGAGGCCGGTGCCACGCTGGCGACCGACCGCATCGAGTTCGTCGATAAACACGATGGCAGGCTTGTTTTCGCGAGCCTGATTGAACAGGTCGCGCACGCGTGCGGCGCCGACGCCGACGAACATCTGGACGAACTCTGAGGCAGAGATCGAGAAGAATACAGCGTTGGCTTCGCCGGCGACAGCCTTGGCGAGCAGCGTCTTGCCGGTACCCGGGCTACCGACGAGCAGTACGCCCTTGGGAGGCTTGCCGCCGAGGTGGGCGAGGAGACCGGGATCCCGCAGGTAGTTGATGACTTCCTGCAGTTCCTGTTTGGCTTCATCGCAACCGGCGACATCCTTGAACGTCTTCTTGTCCTTGTCGGGTTCGAACTTCTTGGCGTTCGAGTTGGCGAGCTTGTCGCGGATGCCGTTCTGGGCATTCGCGGCGCTGTTCATAAGGAAGCGGAAGAGGAAGAAGATCAACACCATCGGCAGAATCCAGCCGGCCAGTGAGATCAGGGGGGCCCAGGGACTGGGCTCGATGTTTTTTGCATCGGTGGGCACACCGACGGTATCAGCAGCAGTGAGGAGGCGCGTGATACCGGCATCGCCGGGAATCTGCGCCTTCAGCGACGGTTTGGAAGTCTCCTTGAACTTAAGGAGCACTTCCTGAACGGTTCCGTTGCCGTCCTTCAGGAAGGTAACTTTGTCAATCGCCTTCGGGTCGGTCTCGACCTGTTTGCGGACCTGATCAAAAGTTGCCACCTGAGGTTTCATCGCATCGGCGGTGCCGTCAAACCCCCCCTGGAAGAGGAAGAGCGCGATGAAAGCAAAGGCAACGAACCAAATGAAGCCTTTCTTGTCCATTGTTGGTTTCTCGATCACTCGCGATATAACGAGTGCTTTCTTGGCTTATCTCTGCAAGTCAAGCATGTTGAACGAATCGCAGGCAAAACGACCATCAGCCGGAGGGAGCCAGACCTGTCGACGAAACCGTCGTCGACCTGGTAGTCCCTCCGTCCGATGGTCGCGGAACTCTCGGTCAGTTAGGCGGCTTCGCCCGACTGTCCGTCCTTGGCCGGGCGGATGATGCCCCAGCGGATCATGTTGGCCTTCACCGAAGCTGCGGCTTCCTGGTTGTGGTAGTCCATCGCCACGCGCAGAGATTCGAATTCACGCTTCTCGATCGGCTTGCCGATTTCGGCCCAGCCTGCGATGGTCGTGGGGTGATCGGTCAGCTTCTCGCCACGCCGAGAGAGGCAGGCTTCGCCGGTCAGGACGTTGAGCGTGTAGAGCACGCGGTCGCCGTCGCGCTCGAGCTGGTCCTTGGTGTAGCGCAGGCCGATGAGGGCCAGGCGGCAGGGCTTGCCGGTGTCGGCCCAGTCGGTGAGCGAGCGCTCGGTGTGCTCGACCGTGGCGCCGGTGGCGTTCAGGTAGATGCGAGCGGTCTCACCGTTGGCAGCGATCTCGTAGCGATACTTGTGTTCGCTGACCTTGACGCCGTCGTTCAGTTCGAGAGCCTTGATGTGAGCCTTGAGGCCCTTGATCGCCATGCCCTTGCGCTTCTGGAGAGCGCGGTCGCCGGCGGAGTTTTGGAGGTTTGTCATAGGAGTGCTCCTTTGTTTTTGGTTTGAGCTTGTGGATCCGCCGAGCACGACATGTGTTCGGAGGACAGTGCGGCACCCGCCACTTTGCGTGTGCCGAAGATCGGCAGCCCGGGACCCTAGACCGGAGTGACCACAGACAACGACACCGAGAGTTCTCGGGATGCGTTCAACCGTCTTCGCGAGACTTGCGACCCGAGAAGTGTTTGACAGGTTGTTCTGGTGGTAAATTGCGCTGCGCGGAAAACCAAGTCTCTGTCGAGGTTTGCACCAGACGGAAACTTGGGCTGCTCAACTACACGTCGCGCGGAAGCGAGACGGTAGGTTCGTTTTCAAAAATCGAACAGCTAAATATTTGGGATATTTGCCTTGAGCATTCTTAAAGAAGGGTTATTTGGAAACTAAGAGTAAGAGCCATATCAATTCAATATCGCCATATCACTAATAGATGAGAACAAACTCGCCTTACGGAAGGCTCACCACTGCTCGATTCTTTGACATCTGTGAAACGTTCCAAACTTCGCCTATATGACAACCTGAGGTGCGAAGCATAGTTTTTGCAGTTTAAATCGTATTGTTTAGCGATGCTTAGCAAGCACTTGACATTGAGGGCTCAAAACGCTTGTTCTGTAATGGTTTGCGCAGATGCGTCAAGTCTGTTGGTGAAAAGATGTTTGCGAGTGTACATTGTCAAGCGCTTCTCGTTGTTGGTTTCTTCGTCTAGTGATCTTGCCGAATTACTTTTGCTGGGCGCAGTTGACTGTTGTGAATCGCTTTTAGCAACCTGGATTTTGCTTTTCTTGTATTTGAATCTGAAAACAGGCGTTGGCTGGACGCTCATCTAGTAGACTGAGACGGCGTCTTTCAAAGGTTCTCGATTATGCTGGAAAAACTCTTCGGCACCAATAAACCAGTCATCGGTGTCATTCATTTGTTGCCATTACCAGGGTCATGTCAGTGGTCCGGCGATCTGGAAGAAGTCATGGCTCGAGCCGAACAGGAGGCTGTGGCACTCTCTTCTGGCGGAGTTGACGGCATTATTGTGGAGAATTTCTTTGATGCACCGTTTGCAAAAGGGCGAGTTGATGTTTCGACTGCGTGTGCTTTAACGCTTGCTGTGAAACGCATAATGTCAGTCTCTGACTTGCCAATCGGTGTTAACGTTCTGAGAAATGATGCCCTGACCGCCCTGGCCGTTGCCGTCACCAGTGGTGCCAAATTTATACGAGTAAACATTTTGTCCGGCGCGATGGTTACAGATCAAGGTGTAATCGAGAGCGTTGCCCGCGAACTACATATGTATCGCCGCGAACTCATGGCTAAAGATTCGGTCAAGATTTTTGCCGACGTAATGGTAAAGCACGCTTTTCCTCTTGGTGTCGGAAACGACATTGCTCTTTCCGCCAAAGACACTGTTAAGCGTTCGTTGGCCGACGCGATTATCGTAAGTGGCACAGCCACCGGCGATGCGCCGACCCAGGAAGATATGGAAAAGGTCAAGCAAGCGGTTCCAGGTACACCGCTCTTAATTGGTAGCGGCTCCAGTCAAGAGAATGTTAAATCGCTACTTGCCACTGCTGATGGTATCATTGTGGCAAGCTCATTGAAGCGCCAGGGCGTCTTGGAAAATCCAGTCGACGTCGAGCGAGTTCGCAGTTTGCTTAATGTCGTAAACGCAATCAGGTAATCCAAGTGTCTGATCAATCGCGAGCTGCCGAAGATCTGGACGACGACGTTGATGACGACGACGCTCCGGTAGTTAAAAAAAACGCCACTAAACCATATTACATTTATGTTTTAGTCGTGCTCATCGTGATTGGCATTCTGGGCACAGTCTATTTCTACAGCAGCAAAGAGAAAGAGAGTCTGCCTGAGGAGTTGACTCCCATCAAGGTTCTCATTATCGGAAACGATACGCTGCATTTTAACGATGTGCCGAGTATGGTTCGCGAAGTTGCGCTGATGTCAAAGTCCTGGCGCCCGCTTGAAGTGAGTTGCATCGCCCGTGAAGACTTCAGTTTAGGTCAGCACGTCGAGGAGAATGCCGCCCAGAAGGTAATCGATGAAAACGATTGGGATTTTGTTGTTCTTCAAGATCGTTGGTTGCAACCATTGCAAGATCCTGCTGGGATGCTGGAATCCACACGTGCGATCGCTAAAGTGGCGCGCAAAAAGGGCAGTCGGGTAGTACTATTCATTCCCTGGGCTGATGCTGGGCAGGACAAACAACAGGAAGTGCTCAGTTCGGTTTCTCGTCGAGTCGCGGAGCGCCTTTCGCTAGACGTAGCGCCCGCTGGAGATGTTTTCTTCGCAGTCGCGAAGAAGCACAAAGAGATCAATCCATATGCTGCTGACAAACATCATGTCAGTTCAATTGGCGCATGGTTAGCGGCTGCTACGTTGTATTCCGTAGTGACGGGTCAGAAACCGAAACTCAAAGCCGACCAGTTTACTTTTCAGTCGGGTGATGGAGAAGAGCCCCAAGTGCCGGTTGTCGGTGATGTTGCGACTGATGTCGAAACTATTGTTTGGGAAACGGTTTACAATCAGAATCTCGGAAAACGACTGGGACCGGCTGTAAGACGGGTTCAAGAGAAGGGTCTGGAACTCAGGTAATTTCAGTTGGTTGGACATATCAGTTTAACGCGGGTTTAGTTCGTTATCTTGTAGGGCTTTGGGCTGGTTAAACTCGATGTAAACTGCGTGAGTATTGATCAAAACTCGAGCGATTTTTGGTTTGGTTTTCTATCGTTCGGTCGAGATGGTTTATTCGCTGAATTGTCGTTGTCACTACTAGTGGTGTTACTTTGATCTGCTGCAGTCGGTCCGGATTCTGCGTCATCCAGGTTGTCGAGAACGGTCGGGCGAAATAAACTGCCGCCCTGATAATAGTTCGAGCCACGCCAGTAATTTGGCGAATCATAAGTTGGAGCATATATTCCCATGGCTGATTCCGGTGGCGCGGCGGGCGGATTGAATATGTTTGCGCCGATCTGGTCATGCTCCCCGGAGTCTTCGTCGAAATCGCCTGATCCGCCGGTCGACTGCTCAATTTGTTTTCGGATTTTGTAGAAATCGACGTCGACTTGAAACATCCAGCATTTAACGCGATCTACCCAGATCACCATGTCCACTATGGCTTGAGAAATGTCGGGATTATCTTGCTTTAGACGGGACATTACCCAAGCCGGTAGGTCGACGCGGTCCATATCTTCAAGCAAGACGGGCTCTGCGCGGCTGGCCAGTCCATCCATCATCCAGCTTGAAACTGTTCTGACGTATTCTCGTTTGCTCAAATGCAGGTCGGAAAGCACTTCTGCGAGTGTGCTACGCCCGTCCAGTCGTTCTAATCCCGGCATCGCCAATATTTGTTTTGCAAAACTAACGGCATTGCCAGTGGGTTTCAGAATAGATCTTGGTGAGATGTCGTAGGCATCCAGATATTGTTTCGCTTCCTGGTACGACAGTCCGTCTTTCAAAAGTCGCTCGAAAGATTGGTCCGGATCCTCGTCGTCAATGGTTAAGGGAACTCCGTCCACGCTCTCTTCGTTGAATGAAAATGCGCCGGATGTCCATAAAAAGAGCTCCATCAAGCCTTCTACGCCGTCCTCCCCTTCAGTTTCCGCATGAACAGGAATGCCGTCCAGAACGTAAACCGTTGCCAGTTTGGCGCCTTGCGAAAACGTGATCTTCCCAGTCAGCCCGCCAGTTTTGACGAGCTGCAACAGGTTGCCGAGGTTGACTTTGGAGAGTTCTCCGGAGAGTTGCACGCGATGAGTCCTTGCGAACCTCGGCGGAACGTTTCGATTGAATCGTTGGCTTTAGTGGAGGAGGAGACCGAGGGGCGGTTCTGACTTCTGGAGAAGGCTAGACGAGCGACCCACGGAACGATCTATTCTAGTATAGCTATGCCCTTAACACCAGGCAAAAAGTGAGCCATAATCTCCATCACTGCGATATACTGAGCCTTCTGGAATCTGGACTCTGTCGCTTGTGTGTCGCGGGCTCGCCCTTATTCACTCTCTAGCGCGCCAGAATTGCTGTTGCTACACGAATACGGTCAGGAGTGGAAAATCCGCCATGGAAGTCAAGGAAAGCGAAGCTATGTCAATGGAAGAGATGGAAGAATCGGATGGTACGGAATCCGATCGTTCCAAGTGGTATACCGAAACCATTCTTCAAGCAGAATTGGCTGACTATGCGCCGGTCAAAGGTTGCATGGTGATTCGCCCGTATGGCTATGCCTTGTGGGAAAACATTCAAAAGGCGCTCGACAAGATGATCAAAGACACTGGTCACCAGAACGCTTACTTCCCGATGCTGATCCCTGAATCGTTTTTGAATAAAGAAAAACAGCACGTTGAAGGCTTTGCGCCTGAATGCGCGGTCGTCACTCATGGTGGCGGAAAGAAGCTGGAGGAGCCATTAGTTGTCAGACCGACTTCTGAAACGATCATCAATTTTATGTTCGCGAAATGGGTTCAATCATGGCGCGATCTGCCGATCCTCTGCAACCAGTGGGCCAACGTCGTGCGCTGGGAGATGCGCACGAGGCTGTTCTTACGTACCTTGGAATTTCTCTGGCAGGAGGGTCACACCGCTCACGCGACCGAAGCTGAGGCGGAAGCAGAAGCTAAATTGATGTTGGAGCAATATCGCATTCTTGCTGAAGATTGGCTGGCATTGCCGGTTCTCACTGGAGAGAAGACCGAAAGAGAACGTTTTGCCGGTGCGGTAAGAACGTATTGTATCGAGGCTATGATGCGCGACGGCAAGGCTCTACAAGCCGGAACTTCGCATTTTCTGGGTCAGAATTTCGCCAAGGCGTTCGAAATCAAATTTCAAGATAAGGATGGAAATCTTGAATTCGCCTGGCAAACAAGCTGGGGCGTCTCGACTCGTCTGGTCGGGGCAATCGTGCTTGGCCATGGCGATGACAAAGGTTTGATTCTGCCACCGAAAATTGCGCCAATTCAAATCGTGATTGTGCCTATTTATAAAACTGCAGAAGAAGAAGCTCTGGTCAAGGAGCATTGCAGGCGGATCCAGAAGGAACTTTCGGAACAATTCCGAGTTCATTTTGACGATCGTGATCAACATACTCCTGGATTCAAGTTTAATTACTGGGAGCAAAAAGGAGTGCCAGTCCGCCTCAACATCGGACCAAAAGATATCGCTAATGAAGTCGTCGAGATTGCCAGGCGCGATACTCGCGAGAAAATCCGCGGAGTTCGCCAAGCTGGGCTCACCAACGAGCTTTCCGGATTGCTCGATCAAATTCAGAAGAATATCTTCAACAACGCACTTGAGTTCCGTAAGAAGAACACGGTCAGCGTGAAGACTTACGACGAGATGAAAACAATTCTCGCCGATAAAAACGTTTTCGTAGAAGCCTTTTTCGATGGCAATGGCGAAGACGAAGGTCGCATCAAGGAAGAAACGAAAGCCACCGTACGCGTAATCCCGTTCGACCAAAACGAAGAGGGAGAGTGCTTCTTGACTGGGCGGACGACAAAGCGCAAGGTTGTTTTTGCCCGCTCGTATTAAACGAACAAGAGCCTATTTTGGAGCGAGCGACCGTGTCTGGTCGCTCGCTCTTCGTTTTTTGCGCGGATGATGAAGGCGCAGGTCCAGTGCCAGCAATCGTTGTTTTGACCGAAAAAACAGCGTCTTGAGCTGAAAGAGATAGCCAAGAAGGTCCGAAATCCCGACTACTTTGCAAAAGGACATTACGACATAATGAACGCGAATCAAAAGGGTGGACCCGAATGCTTCGACTCTGTTAGCGTTTTGGGGTAATTAGCCCTGATTCATCTATGGTCTAATAGGCAGGCACATCCGTTCGGTCGCTAGACCGAACAGCGAAATCTCATCGTGTCGAGTTTCGCGCCAGGGATCAACAGCCGCTTGATGGCTTCACACAAAACGAAGGACTTATGGACCCACTTGTATTACATGCACTAGATGCCGCTCAAAAGGCAGGTGCTGACTATGCAGACGTACGTTTGATTGAAGAGCAGTACGAATACATACAAACCAAAGACCTGTTGGTTTCTGGTTTTAACAAAGGTGTCAGTCGGGGCGCTGGTATTCGCGTTCTCAAAGATGGTGGCTGGGGCTTCTCTTCGACTCAGAAATTGACGAAGCTCGAAATCGAGAAAGCTGCAAAACGGGCTGTGGAATTGGCAGCGGCAAGTGCGACTTGCATGAGACGCCCGGTGTCGATGGCGGGTGAACCAGTATACAGTGCTGTTTGGGCTTCGCCGCATCTGATCGACCCCTTCTCGATCAGTACCGAAGATAAGCTTGATGTTTTGATGACGTCTGCGCGCACCATCCTTGGTGTCAAAGGAGTAACTCTCGCACAAGGGCGTCTATCTTTCGTGCGTGAGAGAAAAGCATTCGCCTCGACGCTTGGAACCAGGTTGGAACAGACCTTTGTGCGTTCGGGATGTTGCATTGAAGCATTCGCGACTAATGAGAACGAGCGCCAGCGTCGAAGCTATCCCAAACATGTCGGACAGTTCGAACTGTCTGGTTGGGAAATGGTTCAAGGTTGGGATTTGCCTGGCAACGCCCAGCGAATTGCAGAAGAAGCCGTGGCTCTACTTTCCGCTCCGCAATGTCCGAGCGGGAAGTCGGATCTTATCCTTGGCGCTTCACAACTTGGTCTGCAAATTCATGAATCGTGCGGGCATCCGAGTGAGCTGGATCGCGCTTTGGGTCAGGAGATTAACTTTGCTGGTGCTTCGTTCCTGACACCTGAGAAATTGAACGATCTCAAGTATGGCGCCCCGATTGTAAATCTAGTAGCCGATGCAACCGCGCCTGGAGCGCTCGGTTCCTTCGGTTTCGATGACGAAGGTGTGGCGGCACAGAAAGTCTATCTCGTTAAAGACGGAACGTTTAAGGGTTATTTGAGTTCGCGTGATACAGCTCACCTCATTGGTCTTGAGAGATCAGGCGGTTCGATGCGCGCGCAATCATGGAGCCATGCTCCAATTATCCGAATGACGAACATCTCACTTGTTCCGGGTGCTGCAGGCACTCTTGATGATTTGATTTCGGACACTGATGACGGTATTTTGATGGAAACCAATCAATCTTGGTCTATCGATCAGATGCGCTACAACTTTCAATTCTCGACTGAAATCGCCTGGGAAATCAAGAACGGTAAGCGCGGGCGTATGTTTAAAAATCCGAGCTACAGCGGCGTAACCACTGAGTTTTGGAATTCTTGTGATGCTATATGTGGTGCTGACGATTATGTCGAATGGGGAGAGCCCAATTGCGGCAAAGGTCAGCCCTGTCAGACCATGTGGACCGGGCACGGAGCTAGCCCTGCGCGCTTCCGTGGCGTCCAGGTCGGCACCGCGTACTCTTAGGAGATAACCATGTTAACCGAATCAGCATGTCGCAAAATAGTCGACCTCGCGACTCACCACGCGGGCAAAGCCGTTGATGGTATCGAAGTTCATCTGCTGGGCGCAGATGTTGAAACTTCGCGTTTTGCCAATAATGAAATGACCCAGCATCAAGCGAACACCGTTGATAAACTGGCTGTTCGTGTGTTATCTGAAGGGCGGCAAATTCGTTTAGAAACAGATGATCTCTCGACAGCCGGTGTTTGTGCGGTTGTTGACGATGCAATCGATGCTGTGAAACTGATGGAAAAAGATCAGTGCTTGTTACCGCTACCTCAAACCGACAACGATCCTGATTGGCACTCGTATCCTGATCGATTCGAACAAGACGTGTTGCGAATATCTGCAGCCGATCGCGCCGCAGCTATCGCAAAGATGATTGGTGTGGCGACCGAGAATAAATTGAGTGCAGCCGGTGTCTACGCCAGTGGCAATCATTTCGAAGCACTCGGAAATTCCAGAGGTTTGTTCAGCTATCATCGCGAAACTCACCTTGAGTGCTCGGTTACGATGTGCGGTCCTGATTCGACCGGTTGGGCGAAAGCCCAAGGTCCGCACGAGAAACAAGTAAATACGCTGGAGTTGGCTAAGCGCGCGGCGTTCAAAGCGACTTCTTCTTCGAAACCGGAGGGCGTGACTCCGGGCCGGTACACGGTAATTCTGGAACACTCCGCGTTCCTCGACTTGTTGGCTTATCTCTGGTGGGATTTCACCGGCACGAGTCATCTGGATAAACGCTCTAGCTTGCTCGACCGCCTTGGTGAAAAGGTCTTCGGCGATAATGTCACCATCGAAGATGATGTTTACCATCGCGAGCAAGCTGGTTGTCCGTTTGACGGCGAAGGTCTGGCGCGCAAAAAGGTCACAATCGTTGAGAACGGCGTGCTCCGTAACTTGGTTTACGGAAGACGGAGCGCTAGTCGGATGGGGGTGGCACCGACCGGACACGGGCTGCCCGAGCCGAACGCGCTCGGCGATAATCCGATGAACCTGGTCATTGTCGGTGATGGCTCTACTGTTGCCGATATGGTGAAAAGCACTGAGCGAGGCATTCTTCTCACACGCGTTTGGTACGTTCGTCAAGTTGATCCAGCTCGTAAAATCGTCACGGGTATGACCCGCGATGGCACTTTCCTCGTGGAAAACGGCGAGATCAGTCGAGGAATTAAAAACTTACGCTTTAATGTCAGTTTGCTCGACTTGTTGAAAAACGTCGTCACTGTCGGGCACGCCAGGAGAACAGCCGGCGAAGAAGGCGTCCCTCAGGTCGTTCCAGCGATGAAGATCGCCGACTTCAATTTCACCGAAGTCACGCGCTTCTAGAGTCGAAGTCCCACGTTCCTAAACCGCACCGAAGTCATGCTATCCAGCGTCTTTGGATTGAATTGCCAAAAATAGAACCTCGACGCCGAGGTAATTTATTGAGCGCCGATTGGTGCAGTTACTGGTCCGATGATCTTAAAGGACTCGAGGAATTGCGTGGCTTCTGGGGTGTTTACGAATTCGGGCTTGCCTTCAACGGCCGTAAGGTAGACGGCGTTCTCTCCGACATAGCCGCGCGCCCGATATTCTCCTGTTGAAGTGTTCTCTTTCAGTGTGACGTCGTTGTCGGCGTGTTTTATGATCAAATGGCGTCGACCGTCGGCACCGCCTCCGATACTACCTGTAGTGCCCTTCTCGTCGAACATCTCGTATTTGAAATTGAGCTTGTTTTTGATCGTAGAGTCTGCTGCCAGGGTGTCAATGTAAGACCCGATGTGGTTCTTCAAGCTATCAACCGCCTTGGAATCTCTCTGCTCACGCGCTTTCGGATTTGGATTGAGGTTCGCCATTTCCTTTGTTGAGATGAACAGTTTATATGTGCCGTCAGGGCAATTCCAATAGAACATCCGTCCGGCGTCGACTACTTTTTCTTTGTGTGGCTCAGGCATATCTAGACTGATGCCATTCTCAATCGATGTCATCGATTTCAGTTCGACTGGAACTGGTGGTGCTTCTTTTTTGCTGCATCCTGATACTACAGGTAGTGTCAAGGCGAGTAGGGCGACGACTGGAAGTAGTGAGAGGCGCATTAACATTCTCCGCGAAACCGACACTATCGTTTTACCCAGACCCAGCCAATCTTCTTTTGGGTGGCAAGAAATTTCACCGATTGCCTGGAGAATCCGGCAAGTCCCTCCCTGATTCCAATTCTCGGCAATAGAAATCGCAGTGCCCGGAAACCCCTAGGGTTAGTTCCACGCGGGAATAGAGCAAAATCCAGTCGATCCACTATCACTGCGCTAGCGGAACTAGGTTTGGCGCCGGCCGTTTGATCAGGTGTTCGAGCAGTAATTAAGCACCAGTGCTGGGTTTGAGCTGTGTCTCTTGCTCTTTCGTGCGCAATCACTCTGGCTATTAGATCTCTTTCAGTTGACTCTAATAGTCAAGAATTCATAGCTTAACTATACATCTTCTCTTAAAGCCCCCGAATCCAAAGCTATGTAATCCCAAAGCTCATCACTTCAGCGTTTCGATAAGTGTCTCTACCTTCATGGTGGACGGGGAGCTTACATTAACGACTCTTCGCGGACGGAGGAGTCGAATCTACGATTTTTCGCCGACCCGAAGAATCTAACCGTGGTTTTCTCTGGCTGCTCAAATCCGCTCGCTACGTGGTTTCCGCCGAGTTCATTCGCGGATTTCACGAAGTCGAAGCTTTTGCATTCTCGAAAACCAGTCGAGGCATTGTCGAAGACTGTTTATTCAGTCTTTGCCGCGACACATCCTGAACGAAAGAGGTTTCAATGCTCTATCGCTTGACGAAAATCGCGACGTCGTTCGCGTATGTTCTTCTTATCTGGCTGACCTGGCAATGGTTCCACGGGAATCTCGCCTGGGGTTTCAGTCTGAGTTGTGTTTTGGTGAGCGGCTTCTGGTTCGGTCTCACCGTGTTTGAACTGGGGCATCTCTTCCGCACCTACTTCGACGTCTTCTCGCGTGTCAAGACGCTTCTGCCTATCGCTCTCGGCTTCACCCTTTCGGGTTTAGCCGCCTGGTACGGACAGCTGGAACTCAAGGTCGTCGCCGGAATCGAAATCGCCGCCTGGCTTGGCGTCTACGTCGCCTATCGGCGAAACAAGGCGAAGTTCCAGCGTCAGGGCCACGGTCCGATGCCTAAGGGTGCCTGGATCAATCCCCCGGCAGAGGCACTTCAGGGCGACCTGGAGTTGATTCTCACGTCCGGCAATGTCGCTCGTCGCATGCACGAAACTGTTGGGCACGGCGAGGTCGCAGTGCGGCAGCCGGACGGCAAAGTTTGGTTGCTCTCCTCCTACATGGAGCGTGGTACCGTCTGGCAGGAAGCTACCCGCGTCATCGACAGCCTGATTCGGCGCAACGAGCACTATGTGGTCCTTCGCCTGGTCCGGCCGCTCAGCGCAGCCCAGAAGGAATTGATTTTGCCGCTTGTCACAGTCCTGCGTGATCAGAGTGAAGACTGGCGATCTGCCGCCCAGGCTCGTCGCGAGCGCTTCGTCAATCGCCTTCCGTTGCCGGCAAGCTGGAAAGCGAAGATCTTGAAGAAGTATCGCGTCACCGGCTACGACTGGTTCGGTCTTTTCACTGGTCAGCGAAACGTCGGCCGCTGGACCTGCATCGGTCTGTGTCTTGAGCTCTATCACCGCCTTGGCGTGAAGACGAATGTTTACGGCACCGGCCTTCTCGGTTTCGGCACGGGCGTTCTCGACCCGATCAAGCCGATGCGCTTCGTTGACGACCCGGCGTTCCGACTCCTCAACGAGGACGACCGTCGCGCGTTCGAGGCCAGGAAAGCCGCAGCGGCTGCGAAGTAAGCCTGTGGGCGACCAATTGGATGAGAGGTGATGTTCGACCGCTCTGGCGGTTCTTAATCGCCTCAAGTCCGCCAACAAATCGAGGCGTGAAAAGCGCTTTCGATTTGTTGGTTCTTTGCCCCAATCTATTCCTCTATATGGTTGTCAATTTGCCCAGTCAGCTGCAACACCGGTTCAGTGACTACGGACATGAGGTGTTACAAGACGGACTGACAATCCGTGGTATCACCAAGCTGGAAATTGAAACTTGCGTGCCGACCCTGGCACGGCTGATTGTCTAGGCTGGCGCGAACTACCTAGCGAGAAGCCGCAGTCGGAGGATCAAACCTCATGGCTGCGCGCTTTTCGTTTTAAACGTTTCTATTAATCGATATAGTTGTTAGAAAACAAGGAAAAAGCGAACGAGCTGCTTAAGGTTCGATTTCTCAATCGCAGTCGAAATCAAACTCTGGAGACCCGCTGAAAATGCGGATTCCTAGACGTGGCGGTGTACTCTAGTAAGATTCTTTGGTACGGATTCTGACGAGGCGGCTGACTTGTTGCTTGGCGGCTTCTTCTTGTTTTTTGATTTCTTGTTGTTTGTCTTGAACGCGACGTTCCCAGGATTTACCGAGGATATAGAACAAGAGACCCACTGCGAGAATGACGCCGCAGGCGCAATAGCCGGCGAGGTAAGTAGGATATAGAACCATCATCGCGAAACCGCCGGCGATACCGACTACAACTCCGACGATGGCGAGAATGCACTCGAAGGAGCTTGCCCAGCTTGGCAGAGTGTTAGGTGCTGCGGGGGCCTTAGAAGCTTTCCTGACGACGTTTGCGGTACTCGCAGCTACGACATCAGAAGGTTTTTCGGCGTTCAGTCCAAGTTCAACGAGCGCTTGCTCAATTTCTCCGCGGGTGCGATCGCAATGATGGATGGCGAGTATCGCTTGTTGTGGAGATAGATCGCCGTTCGAAACGCGGCGTGCTGTCTCGATAGCGGCGCGGCATACCATGGCTCCCAGAACGTCGGAGGCGACCAGAGCTTTGAGTGCATCCATTTCGTACTTTGCTTGTTTAGCCATCGCCTGTGGTATCGCCATTGTGTCGACGAGCTTGGCCTTGATGAGTAAATCGAGTGCTTGTCCAGCCGTTGCTGGCTCATCTTGTAAGCTCTTTCTGTTTTTGAGAACTTGGAGAACCGATTGTTTGTCAGCAACTGATTGACGAAGGACAAATGCTGCTTCGTCTTTGGTTATTACTTCTTTGATGACGAGGCTTTGCATGTCGAGAGCATCTTGGAGCAACTCGGCAGATAACAAACCGGATCTGACAAGAATTTCGCCGAGCAAGCGTTTCTCGGTCATCGCACTCTCAACTGCTGTAAGAGCGTCCTTTTCTGAGACTACACTGCCGGCGGTGAGCAAGTCACCGAGTTTCAGCTTCGATTGAGTGCTCTTAGGATTGATGCGTTGTCTGCGCAGAGCTTCGGACAAATCGATTTTCTCGAACTGGATCAGTGCCAGAGCTTTGACGGCGACTTGTTGAGAGATGCGACCTTCGCCAATCAGGTTGATGCATTCGAGAACGTAATTGAGATTAGCAAAAACAATTGCTCTGGTGCTCATCAAGCTGCTTCCGAGCGACATGCCGCTTTCCATCGAAACACGTTTTGCTTCGTCAAGCACTGCTTGTGAAACCATCCCGGAGGCGAGGAGGAGTTCCTCAAGACCGGCTGCGACAGGGGATTTGTGGAAAGAAATCGCATTAACAGTTTCCAGAGCTTGTCCGAAAGGGACGCGTTCGCGGTAAGCGATTTTCAATGCTTCCAGTGCCACGTTCTCATCAACCAGACCCTCGGCCATCATCGATTGCGCGAGGAGGGCTGACTGAAGGTCTTTCTCGTTGATCTGTTGGGTGCTGGTAAGTACTTTGCCGATTGGTTGTCCGAGTTCTTGCGAAATAGTAAGTGCTTCCTGGAGGCAGTCTTGGGAAATAAGACCGGATGAAACGATGATACCGCCGATTTTGACTTGTCGAGCCCGACGCGCTTGCGATAGAGGGATGGTGGCATAATTGCCGGTTATGCTCTGTCTAAGTGGCGCAGTCGGATGGTTTCCGGTGTTGACCTGTCTTAAGGGAACTACTCGGTTGTTGAAAGAATCTTTGGCGGATTGCATTGTTTTGAACTCTCTGGCAAAGTCTGGGGCTCGGGGGATATTTCCATAATATGTTGGCAACCGGCATTAGTGAATTCGCAAATAGCATTTAACGGAATGGTGTATAAAGCGAAGAAGAAGCGCATGGGAGCTGGCATTCCTTCGGGTGAAGAGCTACATTAAATGAGAAAACATCGCACCTGTCCTTTGACACAGTCGCAACAGTCGCGTCAGGCGACAGGCAAAACGTAGAAACTGTGCGTTTCAACAGTCGGTTTGAATGTCAGACGAAAGCTCTGAGGCTGGGCCGTTTTTGCGACGTGGTGCATTCGGCGATCAGCGCGTTTGCAGCCAATCAGGTCAACTCGACCTCAAGTGTGACAGTTGAGCCATGTCCAGGCGACGAGTCTACTGATAAGGAGGTGGGGAAGAAGCAGCGGATAAGGTCTGCGCGTTCTTTCATGCCGCCCATGCCCATGCCGCCGCTGTTGTCGGCGCGGCGAGTCGAACCGGTTTCCTGTGTGCTGAAGCCTTTGCCGTTGTCCGCCAGGCGAAAACGCAGCGATTTTTCTTTTGGTCGTTCTATAAGGAGGGAAACTTCGCTTGCACCCGAATATTTTTCGACGTTGTTCAAGCCTTCTTGAATGATGCGATAAATGTGCAAGCCGACAGGATCGGGTAGTTCGGAAATTTCGAATTCGCAAAGAAAGGTCGATTGAATGCCGGTTCGCTGACTCATGCGTTCTAAAGTATCTTGCAGAGTCATCTTCAGTCCCCACTCTTTGAAGTTTCGTGGAGCGAAGTCACTGCAGATGTCGCGGAGTTGCATGACTATATGATCGACAATTTCAATTGTTTCCTCATTGGAAAGTTTTCGATCGCCGCCCAGGTAGCGCTTCAACATCATCAGGTCAGCAATTATGGTGTCGTGCAGTTCGCGAGCCAGTCGGTATTTCATTTCTTCTTGCTGGCTCACGACTTTGTACGCCAGATTTTGTTTCTCGAGCGTGAGTTCCTGGATTGTTCGCATCCAGTCTTCGCGTTTGTAGAGTCCTAAAACTTTAGACGGATCCGGCGCACTGCCATAGTCTTCGAAGATGTTGTCCGGTCGTCCGCTGCCGCTGAAGTATGTTCCGGCGGTGCTGAATGTTCCGCTAATCTCGCCGAACTGATTTTTATCTTCGGTGCGTGGGTCGACCAGTTCTTCGCGTGGTGTTTTGGAGATGCGTTGTAGCTGAGCGATTGCATCGTTTGGAGTAAGGGAACGATTGTTGACCATGAACTGTAGTGTCAAGGCTTTATCCAGAATATGTTGCGGTAGCAAACCGTGTTTCAAAAGCACCTGACCAATCGGCATCTCCTGTCCCATGCCTTTTTCCACGGCTGAGAGCAAGTCGATTTCTGATACCAAGCCAGCCGCGCTGAGCAATTCGCCGAGCCGAATCGGATCAGTTCTTGTAGCGGGAATGGCACCAAGGCGCGTTAGTGCCACCTCAATGCCGATGCGATCCTTCGTCGCCAGTTTCAGTCCGGCTATGGCTTGATCTGATGTGATTTTTCCTTCTTTGATCAAAACTTGTCCGGTCAACGCGGCATACACAAGCGTCTCTGGAACAACTCTTCTGACCACCAGCACTCGTCCGAGAGGCAGTCCGCTAGCGGCGCTCGCTTCGACTGCATTATTTATATCAGCTTCGGAAACTGAACCGGATTCGACCAAAAGTTGGCAGAGGCGGCCGACGACGATTCGATAATCAGTGCGCCAACCGAGCTGTTCAAGAGCCTCTTCGAGATTTATACGTTCACTGATCGCTTTGCTGACGGCCTCTACGGCCATGTCTTGAACGATCAGGTTTTCAACCAAAAGTGTGTGGGCAAGCGCGCCCGTGCGAACAATGTCCGGAGCGGCACCGTTAGCAACCAGCGCCTTGCCGATGGTGGCATTAGTGCGAATCGACGTAGCGACTGCTCTGGCCAGTTGATCCTGCGAAATGATTTTTGCTTTGTACAGCAGATCCGCGATGGTAGTGGTTTGCGGTTGTTGAGTCATGCTGCCTCTTTTGAGCGCTGCCGTTCAATTAACTAGCATCATCTGCGATACTGCTCAGGCTAATTCCTCGCTGCCGTAGCCGTTTTGCACAGCCCAGGCAATTAGTTGCTCGCGATTCTCCAGGTTCAGTTTTAAGAGTAAAACCTCACACTGCTTTCTCGCGGTTGCAATCGAGGTGAAACGTTGCTCTGCGATTTCCTGATATTTCATACCCTTGCCGAGCATGTGTAGAACCTCTTGCTCGGAAGGTGTGAGTTTCTTTCGATCCAGCGTTAGATCTTCTGTGACCAGACCCTTCTCGCCTTTGTGCACCCTCCGAATCACGTCAGCTACTTTTGAAACGCGTTCGGACTTGAGCAGATAGGCACTGACGCCCATATTAAGCACTTCCTGGATAAAGGCCTGGCGGCTCTCGGCTGAAAAAATCACCAGTTTTAAATCTGAGAAACGCAAAAACTCTTTGATCATGCCGACCGGACCTAATCGCCCTGGCAGGTGCAAATCTAAAACTACAACATCAGGACGGGATTCTTCGCAAACTCTGAGACCGTCCTCTGAATTATCAGAACTACCGACCACTTCAAGACCGGTTTCCCGAGCGAGCCCGTGAATCAAACCATCAAGTGTGACGTGATGGTCTTCGACAACAACTATGCGAATCGGGTCTGACATTGCGACCGTGGGATGCGATGGGGCAGCGGCGAGCGGGAGGGGACGTAATGTTATTATGACTCATATGAGGTTGCCAATTCAAACTCGACCAGAATCGGCTTTGAGTGGAGTGATGTCAGAGAACGATCAGTGTTGCAAACTTTATTCGCGGTTTTGCAATGCTTCAGGACCGCGTTGACCGGTATTTATGTTGATCGCATAGGTGATATCGGAAACAAAAATGATGCCGTCACCCTCCTGATGCGTGCCCACGGTGCTGGCAATCAGTTCGGAAACTTCCACGGCCAGGTGATCTTGAACAACCACATCAACGCGCACCTTCTCTGTCATCAGGTCCACTGAGATATCGCCGTCCGGAACCCCCGAGCTTTTGACCGGACATACGGTGAAGCAAGAATGTTGCCCTTTGCGGAATGCTCTTGCAAGTTTGTCGAACATGTACGGCTGAATAATCGCAGTTACCAGTTTCATTTTTGTTCCTCACTGTCACTGGACAGTTTGATGGCAAGCCCGTTTAGCTCGAGACTTCCTTTGGCGACGACGTTTTCGCCAGCCTTTAATCCTTTTGCTACCACGACATTATCGCCCTTGTATTGACCGATCTCGATCTTCCTCTCTTCAAAAACGCCGGGGCGTGTCATCACATATGCCAGGTACGTTTCGCCGGTTTTGCGGACGCATGCAGTAGGCACGAGCAGCCCGGTTTTTTCGCCCACTTTCAAGGTAACTTGCGCATACATGTGCGGGTGCAATTTGAAATCCGGGTTGTTGACAGTGGCTCTTACAGCCAGTGTCCGTGTTTTTGGATCGAGCGTGGAGCCAATGTAGTCGACTTTGCCGTGAAAAACTTGACCGGGATAACTTTCCAGCTTTAATGTAATTGGCTCACCGAGCGCGATTGATTGAATATCCTTTTCGAAAGCCTGGGCATTTACCCAGACTTGTGACAGATCGGAAACCATGAACATCTGGTTGGAAACGTCCACCATTTGTCCAAGATCAACTTCCCGATTAACTATCACACCAGCTCTTGGGCAGGTCACATCGAAAAGATTGTCTGTTACTCTGGTTTTCAGAAGTCGATCGATTTCGTCGGACTCGATGCCGAATAGTTTTAAACGTTCACGTGTAGTCTCAACAGCTGAGCGCCGCTTCTCGCGAAAAGCTCTGAGTTCCGCTTCGGCCATGCGGTATTCGCCTTCGCTGGTTTCCAGCGCGGCGCGCGCTCCGATGCCCTCGCTGAACAGCATTTGTTGCCGGTCTCGCGCTTTCTGGGCAAGATCGAGTTTCACTTTTGTGCGTTCTACATCCACTTCCAGTGTTAAAAATTCGTGCAACAACTCGGCTTCGATCCGTGCCACTTCATCGCTGCGGATTTGCGCCAGATGTTGCCCCTTTTTGACATGATCGCCGACTTGAACATTGACTTTCTCGACCCGACCTGGCACAAGTGACATCACGGGCGTAGACAGCGTGCTGTTCTCATCCACCTGTCCAACTAGCTCGATTTCATCTGGTATCACTTTTGACACCACTACAGCATTGGACAGTTTCAAATCTTTAATTTGATCCGGCGTCAGAGTCAAGAGTCGCGGACCTTCGTGTTTCGCTAGATGCTTCGGTGGTGCTAGAGAGCTGGTCGATTCGGCACATCCGGAAACGAGCAAAAAAATCGCCAAAACGGCTATACCACTGGCATGAGTGATGGCTTGGTTTGCTGGTGTTTTATTACTCACTTAACTCGACCTTTTCTTCCCAGGGCTTGGCGAGAATCTCAAATAGATGGCCGGTAGTACATACAGTGTAAGGAATGTGCAGGAGATAAGTCCACCTATGATTACGATAGCGAAGGGTTTTTGCGTTTGCGAGCCGATTTCGTTGGATAAAGCTGCCGGCAGTAATCCGACTGCGGCTATGGTGGCAGTCATAAGCACTGGTCTCAAGCGCGTCACGGCGCCTCGATAGACGGCTCTGGAGAGCGATAATCCTTCGTGGCGCAGTTCATTGACGAATGAAACCAGAAGGATGCCGTTCTTAACAGCCAAACCAAAGAGCGCGATAAATCCGACGCCTGCGGAAATCGACATATAAGTTCCCGTCAGACGAAGTGCAAGAATCGCTCCAATAGCCGCGAGTGGTACGACCGAGAACATTACTAATGCGCCACTCAATGTCCCGCAGGCGATGTAGAGAATGATAATTATTAATGCCAGAGTGACGGGAACGACGATGGAGAGCTGATGTGAAGCTTCTTGTTGGCGTTGAAACTCGCCGGTCCAGTCGACTCGATAGCCCGGTGGCAACTTGACTGCGGCTTTCACTTTTTCCTGGGCTTCGTGCACGGATGTTGCCAGGTCGCGACCGCGTACATTGGCTCTAATTGTGGCGAGGCGAGAACCGGCGTCCCGCCAAATCTGGGTTGCGCCAATGGTTTCTTCGACTTCGGCGATTTGAGAAAGTGGAATGCGTTCGCCTGCCGGCGTGTCCACTAGGATCTGGTTTAACGCCTGTGGAGTCTCTCTCCATTCTTTGCCGAGGCGCAGTATGACTTCGTAGCGGCGTTCATCTTCGATGGCAACAGTTGCCGGCATACCGCCGACTGCAATCTCGACAAGGTCACGCAGATCGGCTACATTGAGCCCGTAACGCGCGGCTTTCGAGCGGTCAATTTTGACTGATACCTGTGGCTGTCCGATGAGCGGATCGACGATCACGTCCACAATTCCAGGTGTCTGATTCATCACTCTTCCGACTTCGTGCGCGAGGTTTTCCAGCGTCTGCAGATCTGGTCCTGAGATTTTGGCGACCAGGGAGCCCTGCACTCCGGAAAGCGCTTCGTCGAGTGTGGTTTGAATATATTGCGTGAAGTAATAGCTGACGTTTGGCAATTTTTCTAAACTGCCGCGCATTTCATCGATCAATTTTTCTTTGTTTTCGTGGAATTTTTCGCGCCACTGATCGGGTGGTTTTAAACCGATGTAGAACTCTTCATCGGCGAAGCGAGCTGGGTCCGTGCCATCATCCGGTCCGCCGACCTGAGAGAGCACGGTCGTCACTTCAGGGAATTTTAAAACTTTCGATCTGATTTCTCGGGCAATTTTTACGGACTCATCGAGGGTTACGCTGCCTGGCTTGATCGTCGCTCTGAGCCAAATGTTGCCTTCCTCGAGGTGGGGAAGAAATTCAGAACCGAGTCCGAGGAACATATGCACTGAACCGGCAAAGGTCGCGATGGCGACAGCGATCACGATTAGTGGATGACGCAGCGACCAGCGCAACGAGGGCGCGTAAAAGTAGCTGGATATTTTGACGAGTGGGCTTTCCTTCTCTGTTGGCGGTTTCCTGGCATACCAGAACGAAAGTAGCACCGGAATGATTGTCAGCGCCGCGAATGCTGCGCCAATCAGAGCCGTTACCATTGTTATCGCCAGCGGTCGGAAGAGTTTGCCTTCAACTCCGCTGAAAGTAAAGATCGGCAAGAACGTAGCGATGATGACAGCGATACCGGAGACAATTGGTCCGGCTACTTCACGGGCAGATTCGCCAAGCAGGATGAGCCTCTCCTGTGGGCTCATGCCTTTCCCCTCTTCCGACAGTCGACGAATAATGTTTTCAGTCATTACCACGGCGCTGTCCACGAGAATTCCGAAGTCGATCGCGCCAAGACTGAGAAGGTTGGCTGGAATATCAAAGAGTGTGAGGTAGATAAAGGCAATCAAGATTGAAATCGGAATTACGATCGCCGTAATTATTGCTGCTGGAATGTCGACAAGGAATAGAACCAGGAACAGCAAAACAAGACCGATTCCGACGGCTATGTTTTTTCCGACGGTTTTCAATGTTTGTTCGACAAGACCGGAGCGATCGTAAAGAGTTTCAAAATTTACTCCCTGCGGCAAACGTGAAATCAAGTCAGGCAGACGTTCTTTGAAAGCGGTCAGAACCCTGGATACGTTTTCACCGCGTCGCAGAAGGACGATTCCTTCGACGACGTCGTCCTCGTAGTTCTTGCCAACTTGCCCGCGGCGCACCATTGGCCCGATTTCGATCGTGGCGATGTCTTTGATCCTGATAGGAATTCCCTGATCGGTTTCTTTGACCACGACCTCTTTGATATCTTCGATACCATTGAGCAGTCCAAGTTGACGGACGATCATCGCCTGACCGTCTCTTTCCATGAAGCCACCGCCAGAAGTGGCATTGGATCGTTCGATCGCTGAGAACACTTCTTGCAGCGTGACATCATAAGCCCGCAGTCTATGCGGATTTATTTCCACCTGGTAGGTCTTGGTCGGACCTCCTTCGCTGACGATTCCGATTACGCCCGGAACCTGGCGAACCACCTTTTCCAGATCCCATTGCTGGATCGAGCGCAGGCCCATTGGCGAATAATAATTGCTGTGCAATGAATAGCGATAAATTTCGCGGAGCGAGCCTACGTCAGGCTCCAGTTTCGGGGAGGCGTCAGGCGGCAGCTCTGCTCCGCTAATACGCTCCAACACTCGGGTTCGGGCAAGCGTGGTATCCGTGCCGTCGGTAAAAGTAACTGTAATTACAGAGAGCGCGTAAAGCGAAAGCGATCGTAAATCCGTTTCTGCCGGAATTCCGTAGAGCTCCTTCTCTAGCGGTATTGTTACCAGCTTTTCGACTTCTTCCGGGCCTTTGCCGGGAAACAGTGTGATGATCCGAACTTGGGGATTCGAAAGTTCCGGATAGGCTTCCAGCGGCAAGCGTTTCCAGGCAACAACTCCGGCAATTAGAATAATTGCGGTGGCTACAAGAGTCAGATACCTTCCCTTGAGGGCGCCATTTACGAGTTTGTCGATTAGGCGATACATCACCGATAGGACCGCAAGCTAACTTGCAATAGTTTGTCATGTCGCGGGCTTAAACGTTCAAATGTGCTGTAAAAAGAGTGTTATAAGATGCCAATTTTGCATTCTCGCCGGGTCTGATTGTCAAATGTTCGGACGACTGGAAGGTTCCTCTTGACCGTAAAACGCACCACCAGCAGTGGCGATCCGTTTCGTGTTTGTCAGTTTCGGGTGAGCGTTCTTGCGCTCAATCACTCCATAAGGTATCTCAGGCTTCCTTCGTTTCTGCCAGCCTCTCGCACTCTTCGCACTTATGCACCAACCGGGAATAGCGCATCTTCAACCCGTGGGCGAGATGGGCTACGGATCTGTAGCTTGGGCTGCGCTTTCCTCGTTCCACGTTACTGATAAATGCACGGTCGATTCCACTTTTTTCTGCCAGTTCTTCTTGTGACATTCCGAGTTTCTTGCGGCGTTCGTTTATTACTTTGCCGAGACACGTATAAATGTGTTGGTGCCGTCCAGTCATGTCCTTCGCCCTCCTCGTAGGTTGAGTTTTCCGAACTGCTTTCTTTCAATTCGTTTGCTCTTCCTTTCTAGCTCACTTTGTCCGAAGTTATGTAGGTCCAATAAAATCGATTTTTTTCAAATTTGGCGGCATCGTTTGTAGTTCTTATGCTACGAAAGACGTAACAGCAATCGCCAGGATCGAGTACGAGAGGAACACAGTAGATGGGAAGCGAGAGAGATAACGATTCCCCACTTCGAGAACTAGAGTGGTTGTCTAAGTTCTACGAGAAACGTGGACGCAAAGATCTCGTAAACGAGATCATGACAAACCTCAATAACATCGTGCCGATACGCCGTCCCTCGAAAGAGCAGAATGGTCCTTCGAACGGCAACGCCGACCGCGACCACAGAAAAGAAGGTCCGGGCAATTCGTAGGCGTAATTGGTTGCGAACCAGACTCCTCGCAACTTGCGGGGAGTCCATTTTGCCGAATAATGAACTTATACTATCTGATGTAATTGAATTTAAGTGAATAAAACTCGGAATTAGTCGCACCGGAAGTGGTGGCAACTAATCCGAGCTTTATCCGTTTTAAGTGGTCGTCGGTGGTCTTTTGCAGGGCGTGGAGCTAAGCTGTCATTTCTTTGATCATCTCCGCCAGACCGGTGACAACCCGACTCATCGACTGGTAGTCGACTGTGTCAGGTGTGTCCAACTCCGTGTGATAGTGCGGGTTTCGGAAGTTGGCGGTGTCGGTGATCATAATTGCCGGATAGCCGAACTGCCAGAATCCCCAGTGATCCGATCGACCGATGTCCTTGAAAAAATCAGGCGCTGCGACGCCATCGGATGGGAAGTTGCCATGTCGCCTGAAAGAGCCGATGCATTCGTGCAGCAGGGGGCGCGACTTCCAGTTGCCGACGAAACCAAGGAAGTTGCCGGTGGTCGGATAGACCAGGTTGAATGGAAACGGGTAATGCTGGGTGTTGTCTTCATGCTTGAAGAATCCCAGCATTTCGAGCACCATCATTCGAACATTGTCGCCATTTCGGCTGCACATCTTCGCGTATTCGTAGCTTCCCATGGTCGTCGCCGGCAAGCAGGGATGCTCTTCATTGGCGAAGGCAACGAAACGAATCGTGTCGCGTGGATTAAGGTTTCTCAGCAGCTTTGCCAGGGCGAGTACGGCAGCTGTCCCAGACGCGTTATCGTCCGCTCCGGGACTTCCTGGAATTGAGTCATAGTGAGCGCCGACAATGAGCACTCGTCCTGAGGTGCCGGGAAGAGTAGCGTCGACGTTGTAAACCGGCTTGCCGAGCAGGTCAAAGCTGTGCTTTTCGGGGTTGTATCCGGCTGCCTCGAAGGCGCCAGCGATGTAGTCGACACTGGCACAGAGAGCGTCATAACGACCGATATGGCGTTCTCCGATTGTACCGGCCAGATAGTGAACGTGCGCGGAAAGCAGCGCCGCTGTCTCATTTTGCAAGCCGCTGAGCGCAGGCAGTGGACCTGCAAATGACTGTCCAGGCATGCGGGTGAATGGCGATGTGATGGCACGCAAAACTTTGCTAATCAGGTTTCTATTCATGCGATTCTCTGGGTATCCACCCTTTCTACTAGGTCGGGGACCGTCTGTCAAAAGATTGCAAACGGCCGCCCATAGGGAGTGGTTCTCAAATACGGGCGGGCAATTTGCGTAGATTGGAAACTGCGCACGTAGTGGCGTGTGGAGCGCTTATTTCTTGAAATAACCGCGTGCCTCGATGATCTCCAGCGCTGGTGCCGGGACCAGGTATCGGACGTCGCGTCCCTGCTCCAGCCAGTCTCTGACTAGCGTGCTGGAGAACGGGAAGAGTGGGCAGTCGACGAAGACCATGTCGGCATTCGGAATGATTTTTCGCCAGTTGGCGATGTTCCGCTTGTTGCCGACACGCTTGCGCGGGCAAACTACGAGGCGAGCCAACTTCAGCAGTGCATCACGTTTTTCGTAATCTCTGATGGACGGTAGATTGTCATCGCCGATGATGAAGTTGAGTCGGACATCTGCGCCATAGGTTTTCTTGAGAGCGCGAAGCGTGTCGATAGTCCAGGTTACACCGGGTCTGTCGACTTCGATTCGCGATGCTTCGAAGCGCGGATTGTCAGCGACCGAGGCTGCTGTGAGTTCGAAGCGGACTTCTTTCGGAAGCAGGTTCGCCTTCTTGTGCGGCGGCTGTCCCGAGGGAATGAACAAAACTTTCTCCAGCTCGTACTGTTCCGCAGCAAGCGACGCAACGAGAAGATGGAGATTGTGGGGCGGGTTGAAAGCGCCGCCCATGATGCCGAGTTGACGCATAAGCTTTTCTTTCGTGAGTAGTCGAAGGAGAGGAGCCTGCAACAGTGCGGTCCTCTTGTTCGATGGACTAAGTGAGACTGCGCATGTGAGAGCGGTTTCAAACCTGAAACTGCTTTCGCATAGCGTTCGAGAATGTCGGTCGAGGCGCTGTATTTAACTGCGGTCTGACGCCGAGCGTGTTTTGACCGCGAGGGGTGCGGACCACTAGTTGGAGGGCATGGGCACAAGGAGATACGTTTCGTGAGCACTCTGATCCCTGGGAGAGTAGTGCTCACGGAACGGAATGGTTGGAAACTACTTCGTGTCGACAGTGATGGAGAAGGGAATGTTGGGCAGCCAGCGGCTGACCTCGAGTTTCCCGTCGACTTTTGCCTTGTCGTTGGCGCCGGGGGTAATAACTGCTTCTTTCAGTTTCATCTTGCCGACGCCTGCGTCGACCTCGACTCCGTCGATGTTTTTGAGCGAGATTACTGTTCCGGACTTGGTCGCTTCGCAGGAAACCTGGGCGGAGACGTAGACGGTAACACCCTGTCTCGCGATCGTCGTAGGCGTGGTCGTCAGGGTGAACCGGCTGCCCGTCCGCTTGATGTGCGAGGGCTTGAGCGGGGACAACAGTGGGGCGACGTTGGGGGCGGCCTTCTGAAATTCGTCGAAGGTCATCTCTTTGCCTTCGGGAACGACAGCGGTCAGATCGTCCGGATTGATCGGCTGTCCTCCGGGCTGAACCGCGAAGTTGCCGACTGTGGACAGCGGTGAGCGGTTGAAGTCAGCGATGCGAATCAACGCATACGCGGAAACCAGCAAAAGCGCAACCGAGCAGAGCAGCAGTGTTTGCATAGTTTTTTTCATGGTTGTATCGTTCGTTTGCTTTGCAGCAATATTCGCAATATGGGATTTAGTTGAGAGATTAGGTTTGAAGTCTTGAAATCACAGCGAAACAAACTTTTGATATAAGCTCAGAGATGTTATTCAAATTCTTTGTTTTCAAACAATGCTGACAACTGTAAATGAACTTCTTGAGATCCGGGCTACGGTTTAGCTAGCGACACTAGCTTTCGCTTTAGAACCAACTGGGCTTCGTCCAGAATGCAGTCCCTCCAAGGGTTTTTGGTTGTGCCTTTTTCTCCTGGCAAGTGTTCGCCGTGGGCGATTTTTTCAGTTTGAGTTGTCGACAATACGGCAATTCTGCCTGAAGAAATTTCAGATCTGTTCGATGCGCTTCTTGTCGAATTTTGATTGCCGCTTTTAACCTTGGCGATTTCCGTGCCCACGAAGAAGTCTGGCACAAGACCGACATGATGGATGCTCGCTCCAGCCGGTAAGTAATATCTCGCCGATGATATTTTGATCGACGTATTGTTTGGAAACTCCCAAACCCTCTGGACGATGCCCTTCCCGTACGTTCGGCAGCCCATGATGGTGGCCCGTCCGTTGTCGCGAAGCGCACCGGCTAACATTTCTGCTGCCGATTTGGTATTACCGTCGACCAGCACGACGATTGGCTTTTGACCTGCTAAATTACTTATGCGAGCGTTTTTAATGACCACTCCGTTCTCGATTGAAACTGCGGCAGTGTCAGTCAGGGACATCTCTTCGAAGTAATCGAGATTGTCCGTCGTTCCTCTCATCGTCACGAACTTTCCTGATTTTGTCAGTAAAGAGAATACATCGAAAGTCGCATTGATAGAGCCGCCCCAGTTGTCTCTCAAATCAAGAATTAGGCCGTGCGCTCCATTCAATTCGATCAAAGCGCGCGCGGTCTCCTGAACGCAAAACATAGAGTTGAAAGTGCTTATGTGAATGTATCCGATTTGTCCTTCGAGCATTCGATGGTCGACTACTCTGGTTTTTTGCCGGAGAGCCTTTCGCTCTTCAGTCGATGCTTCATCACGCAAGAACGTGTATTCATCTGATAGAGAGTCAATCATGGAATTAATCGCGATTAAGGCGCTGTTTTTTGTTTTCATCTGCCCGTCGAATTTGTGACGCCAATAAACCCAGTTGTGAAGGCGTTCTCGGTACATGAAGTGGGCATTTATCAAATTCCAAATCTCATCGTAAACTCGATCGTTGTCCTGAGACAGTTGAGTCGTCATCGCAGTCTCGGTCGGTTGCGGTGACGCGAATATCGGCGCAGTACCGGCGCCAAGGGCGGCTGCGGTCAGCAAACTGACCGCGATTACGGTTAAGGTATTTCTTCTCTGTTTCACGATTCTTTAGTTCACTGACCGCGCGTAGATGGCGATCGCGACAAGGCAAACTTAGTGACAGTCGGCTTTTTTCAGTGTTGCTAAAGAAGAGTTTCGGAATGGAAGGCGACTATTTCTTCGTGAAATCCAGCTGTAGCGCTGATAGGAAAGCTGCAACTATTACCACTATTGCACATGGTTGAAAAACGCGCTAGTGTAAAGCCGGTCTCTGACTGAATTTGAAGAGTGTCTTGTCCAAACTCACCACGGTTTCCTGTTGCAGAAAATCATTCGAACGCCGATGAAATCATCGTTTAGTCCTGCAAAGAAAAAGTCTGGCTCGGGTAATCCCTGTGAGCCAGACTCTTTTTGCAATTTCGTTAGAGAAGGTTAGAATTGAAGCCTAGATTTAGTGACCCAGTGCTTCCATCGCATCATGCGCATCGAAGCTGCGCGTGCTGGTGTAGCGTCTTGTTGTCTCGATCGTTCTATGACCGCCGATTTGAGCGACAAGCAGAAGATCGTTGCCGTTTTTCACGAGGTTGCTGAGGCAGGTGTCGCGAAGAACTTGTGCGGACAAATTGAGGTGGGCTTTGTGACCGATCTTTCTCACGATTAAGTCGATACCGACTGTTGAGATGCGCTTGCCTTG
>CAZRMH010000026.1:15202-32762 GCA_964600935.1 uncultured Candidatus Obscuribacterales bacterium | reverse complement strand
TATAGGTAACGAGCGTCGTCTTGGAGACCAGTCGGAGTCCATAGCCGAAGCGATTTTCCTAATCATCATAATCATTATGGTTGGTGGTCCGGCGGCCGGATTGTTGCTGTCTGCTGCCACGACTGTTTCCGGAATGATTACGAAAGGCGCATATCAGGTCGAGTCGACGAGAAATCTGGCCGAAGAGGTTTTCGTTTCTTCCCAAAAAATTCGTGAATTGGAACGCAAGCTCGCAGCCTCGGAATTGGAACTCACTACGCTTCGCCGTCAGTCGCGCGATTCCAACAATCTGCGCGCCCTGCTCGGGCTGAAAGAGAAGCTGCCGCGTAAAACAATTGCTGCTGAAGTGATCGCTCGCAACCCTGATAACTGGTTCGAACAGGTCGTGCTCGACAAGGGTTCTATAGACGGAGTTCGTCTGGGCAGTGCCGTTATAACACGCGACGGTATCGTCGGCCAGGTCGTTAAATGTGAACCGAATTCGAATACCTCGGTCGTCAGGCTGATTACCGATCCTGAACAAAAGCTCGGTGTTTTGATTAAACGCATCGGTCTGCCTGGAATTATTTCCGGAAACGGTCAGCAGTTGGCGCTCATGGAATATATTCCGGTGGGAACGAATGTCGATTTGAACGACAAAATCGTTTGCTTCGGCAAGGGAGGCGTGTTTCCTGAAAACCATCCGGTGGGAACCGTGGCCGCCATTCGCAGGGATACAGATGGCGCTTCCATGGCAATTGACGTAAAACTCTCTGAGAATTGCTACGATTTAAATCAAGTCCTCGTTTTACCTCCGATGGCTCAGAAGTAATGTCCTTCTTTTCGATCAGAATGCGAAGAAGAATCGGCGCCATTTCGATGACGATGCTGATCATTGCCATTGCCTGGGTTTTGCAACTGGCTGTGGTGAGCCGTTTGTTTGTCACTGGCGTCGGCTGTTCATTGCCGCTGACGATCATCATTGTCTGGGGCATTACTTTTGGATCGCCTATCGAACGACCGAGTGTTGATGAACTGCGCCTTACTACTATTAAAACAGCTATCTTTCGGCAAGCAATGCTTGGTTCTATCAGTGGTGCCCTTTTAGGGGCGGCATTTGCGGCACTTTACTCTTCGGTGTTGCCGGTCTATCCGGTTGCATATCCTCTTGTCGGCTGGATTTCCGGGTATTTCTGTCTTCGCAATTTCAACAAGGCAATCATTCTGGTGATACCACTTGTTTTGATTCTCACTTTCTTGAGTGAGGCGATTAACGCAGTCGAACTTTATGCCCTTGGTCGACCGCTCGTGTTTGATAACTTCATCGAGATTTCAGTGACCGAGGCTGTTCTCAACGCATTGATCGCTCCATTTGTTTTCTTACCGATGCGTGGTTGGTATGAATTCGCTCGTTACCGTCAGATGATGGAGGCGAGATGAGTCAATCCATTATGAATCGAAACCATGACGAAGCGGCGTTCAAAGCTGTCGTGTTGGCCAGCGTTGTTCTGTTTGCTCTGTCCTTACTGGTCTTGAGATTGGGCTGGTTGCAGATTATGTTTCACCAGCATTACGTCAATCAGGCTGTGGAAAACTCTACCCGTGTGACGTTCTTACGGGCGCCGCGCGGCAGTATCTATGACCGTCACGGTAACCTGCTTGCCACCAATAAACAATCGCTTTCGATGATCGCGGTGCCGGCGCAGCTCGAAAACCTCGGTGAGATGTCCAAGAGAATCAGCAAAATTCTTCTCGTCGATGAAGCCGAAGTTTTAAACCGTTTGATGAAAGCCAAGAAATCTGGCTTGGTATTACCGGTGGTGATCGAGCACGATCTGGACATGGATATCGTCAGCCGGTTTTACGAGCAGAAGATATTCCTTGAAGGCATCGACATCCTTCCCGACATCAGCAGAACCTATCCGAATGCCGATGCGACTGCCCACGTGCTCGGATACTGCCGAGAGATTACCGAGAGTCAGTTGAAAGATCGCCCGGACCGAAAGATGGGCGACGTTTGCGGTCAGGCTGGTCTGGAGAAAATCTATGACGATCAGTTGCGCGGCGTGGATGGCGAACAACGTGTGAGAGTTAATGCCTCTGGGCATGCGCTTTCTGCCGAAACCTCGAAACCGGTGGTTACTAAAAAAGCGAAACCGGGATTGCCGATTGTCATTTCACTCGACGTAGATTTGCAGCGTCGCGCCTACGAACTTTTGGCTGATAAGTCCGGCGCGATCGTGGGCTGCGACCCGCGCTCCGGCGAAGTCTTGTTTCTTGCATCAAGACCAAGTTTTGATCCGAACGTTTTCACTCGTCGAATGACGAAAGAGGATCGTAAAGTTCTCAACTCTCCTTCTCACCCACTGCACAACCGCGCGCTCTCGGGCTTCCCACCGGGTTCGATCTGGAAACCCGTGACACTGTTGGCGGCGCTGGAAAAGAAGGTCGTGAAACCGGATACGATACTATCGGTTAACGGCGGTTTGAGCCTTGGCGGATTTACATTCCACGATTGGACGGGTAAATCTGCGCGCTATAACCTGGTGCAGTGCATGCAGTGGTCCCGAGACACCGCGTTCTATCAGATGGCGCTTGGTCTGGAACCAGAAGACATCAAAAAGTGGGGCAACCGATTCGGTGCCGGTCGTCCGACTGGAATCGAGCTTCCGAATGAGCGCAGCGGTTTGGTTCCCGATAAGAAATGGAAATTGAAACGTTTGCATGAGCAGTGGTACAAAGGCAACACATTGCACATGTCGATCGGTCAGACGTTCTTGCAAGTCTCACCAGCTCAGGCTGCGCGAATGTATGCTGGTTACGGGATGAGAGGACGAGTGCCGTTTCTTCACTTCGTAATCAAGATTGCAGATCGCCAGATTCCGGCGCCGAAGCCGGAGTATTGGAAAGTCGATCCGGTCTATATGAAGATTCTGACCGATGGCTTGAAAGCCGTGGTCGAGGCCGGAACAGCAGGACGGTCGCGGATTCCAGAAGTGTCTATGTCCGGTAAAACCGGTTCTGCTGAAGCGCCTCCTAAGGGCAGCAAGACGCACGGATGGTTTGCTTGTTATGCACCATCAGATAAGCCGGAGCTTTCAGCTTGCGCGTTCGTCGAGCACGGTGGTCACGGTGGCGTCGCTGCCGCACCACTGGTGAAGCAGATGGTGGAAGCCTATTTTGGTATCAAACGCGCGGGAACACCTGCGCCGGGAGCGCCTGCGAAAGCTAAGCCCAAAGCTAAATCGAAACCGAAGCCTGATTAATCCATAAACTCAATATCGAAACGACTTTTAAAAACGTTTTAAAGTCCAATCTTGCAAGAATTTGATGAAAAGCTAGCCTTCTAGGAGCTTGATAACGCGTTTAAAATGAACGTGCGATAACGGAATTTGATCGCTCGAGATGTTCGATCGCGCGCTGATGGCATATAGAAGCGCTATGCGAATGTCTTTCTGTAGGCAAAAATCGACATTACGTATAGTTACTTGACACCACCTGTAGCACCATAGTTTCACTGGACAACGGCTTGGCTGATAAAGGATAATCGGTTTGGAGTTGGCGGGAGAATAACATGAGTCAGTCACAACCACTTGACGTGCCGAATCCAGTTTCACTGGATGGTCTCGATCAGATGTTTCCAAATCAGCCTGCCGCCGCGTCAACTGAAGAGTTCGATACGACGCCTCCGAAGGGTGTCCAGGTGCATGGAAAGCTAACGAGCGATTTATTCACGCGTGGTTTCGATGGTGTTGATGAAATCGTCAACGAAGAAATGACGCAAGCTACTTCGGACACGGCTCAACACGACACCTCCGGTACTTTCGAATTTGCCCAGATGCGTGCCAATGCGACAAGAAGAAACGGGTCGTCAAAACCAGGTCCTGTAGCCATGCGCCAGGTTCGCGCCGATGAACTGGCTCCGGTTATCAAAAAAAGCATGGAAGCAATCAATGCCGATCCTGCGATGGTCACTGAAGAAGATCGTGTTTCGAGAACGGAATTGATTGGTTTGCTCGAAGGTTTCGTAACCATTCTTCGCAAGGATGGCACTCCGGGCTCGCAAATCACTGTGGCCAAGGCTCAACAGATGATGGCACCAGTCGCTCAAGAATTGAAAGTTCAAGATATTCAAGTCGAAGACAAGACGCAAGAATTGGAAGAAATGCGCCGACTTGTTATCGAAGCGCAAGAAACGATCATCAAATTGCTCACCGATCGTGTTGAAGATCGCGCTCGCATAGCCACTCTCGAAACAGAACTGCGTTTGATTCCGGACCTGCAGGCGCAAGCAGATCGAGCAATGTCCGTCGCCTTTAAGACAGAAGAGTTCCGTTCGGAATTGCACAAAGTGAAATTCGAGTTAGAGCGTTATCGCTTCGCCAATGTGCGCAGTCACATCGAACGTGGACCAAGAACCTGGATGACCAAGGTTCGTCGCTGGTTCCTCAAGGCGCAAGGTTTGACCTTGAGAAAGTACGACGCCACGCGTCACGGTAATAATCCCGATTAATCCGTTTTTGATAAAAACGAGTTCTTAGCAAAACTTGAGCCCGCGATTCGATTGATTTGTTTTCTGCTGACGTAGATCGAAAAATAGCAGAAAATATCAAGACGCGTTGTTAACACTCGATCTACCATTTGGATCTGGCGGTGGGCTTATGGACTACCTGGACGGAACGAAGAAGGCGATCACCTATATCGAGACGAATTTGCAGAAAAGCGATTTGTCACCTGAGATCGTGGCGAGCGAAATTGGCTTTTCGCTCTATCACTTTCATCGCATTTTTAAGGCACTGTTAGGTGAAACTGTGGCGGAGTATATCCGCAAACGTCGTCTTGCCAATTCGGCCAGGCAACTACTTTCCACGACGCTTCCTATCATTGAAATTGCGCTGGAGGCGCGCTTCGAAAGCCAGGAATCGTTTACCCGAGCATTCAAAAAAATGTTTGGAACGACTCCCAATTCTTACCGAAAATCAGGAAAAGTTTCTCCGATCATCGGCAATGAAACTTTTAGACCAGAACTACTTTTGCATTTAAGGAGTGGAGTAAACATGGAACCGAATATGGTGCAGCGTGGTGAAGAGCTCGCCGTTGGAATTGGTGGCAGTTATCCGGATGAACCATTTCATGAAATTTCGAAACTGTGGGTTGATTTCAACAAGCGTACTGCTGAAATCCCGCATATAAAGCCTGGCTACGCGCTCGGCATTTGTATGAAATCGCATCCGGAGGTGCCGCTCGAACCCGGTGATGCGATCGTTTACATGGCGTCGCTTCCGGTTACCGCTGCGGATAATCTTCCTCCCGGAATGGTGGCACAAAAAATCCCGGCATCGAAGTATGCCGTTTTTACACACAAAGGACCGCTCGCTAACCTGCCTACGACGATTCGTTATATCTGGGGGACCTGGGTTCCCCGCAATGCTGAAATTCATAAAAAAGACGCACCGGATTTCGAACTATATGACGAACGATTCAATCCTGAAACGCTTGACGGTGAGTTCGACATCTACATTCCAGTAATCTAGTTTTAGCCAGCACAGTGATACGAACCGAATGCATTCGTTAAATGCAAACCTGTGCTTTTTCAGAGTAAAACTATTTTGGTGCGGTGACTGTGACAACGACAGTGGATTTACTGCCATCATTGCTGATCGCGACCTTGCACTCTTCGCCTTTGCCGCGGTGCGCTTTGAAATCTGCTTTTGTATCAGCCTTTTCGATATCAGTTACGACCCAATTGTCGATTCTGAGGCGTCTCGTATAGTTGTCAGACACTGTGGGCGCTGAGTCGTCCGTGTGAAAACTAGCGGTAGTAGTCGTCGACCCTGATTGAACCAGCTTCTTCAAATCGAAGAGTGTGCTTTTGTCATAAGTTGGAACGATGAACGCTTCACCCAGTACGGGCTTAGCTTCGTACTCGCTGATGTCATCATAGGAACTTTGAGTCTCCTGACCAGCGCTGCATGAACTCAGACAAATCAGAGCAACTAGCGGTAGGGCGGCCTGACGAAAGCGTCTATTGATAGCCAAACTCATCGGATGAACCTCCTATGTTCTGCCAATTTAATACCCGGATCGGAGTGACTCTAACAATCTGCCATTGTAGGCGTTTTTGGTCTAAAAATGCGCTAGATTCAGGGTGAAACGCTTGAATGATTGGCAAAATTAGGGCTAAGATAGGTTCGACCTCGGGGACCTGGTCTCGAGCAAACAGTTTGTATGAGCAGCAACTACATCCTAATGAGTGAGCGACAGAAACGAATTATTTTAATTGGGAGCCTGTTGTTCGTGTCTGTTTGCGCGTTTGAAATGGCGCATGCTCAGGGCTCGACCAGAGTAGGCCCGGCGGAACACGCCTCCGGCGGCAAGGCTGCAAAAACTGACCAATCATCAGTTAAAAGCGCGCGTGAAAGCGATGTAAAAGCAGCGGGCGCGCCAGTAGATGCAAACACCGTCGCCCCCAAAAGATCTGCTGCCGTTGTTGTGAACGGCAAAGAACTATTCAAGGTTTATGGTGATACCAGTGCCGAAGTCGATAAGCGGCTCCGGCTAATTAGCGCCGCCATAGGTCGACTGGTCGATGACTCGAAATTTCATCCGTCGTCGTTGAGCGTGCGGGACAATACCGAATCGAGTGATATCGTATTTGGTGACAAGGTTTTATTTTCAATCACTCAGGCAGATGCTCTGGGAGAAGGATTGCCGCTGCCGGTTGTGGCAAATAATTGGCTTACCAGTATTAAAACAACCATCGAGTCAGAAAGGTATCGAAGAAACCTTTCTGATGCGATCGATCAGGTGAAGTTAGGCACGGTCAAAACCAATTTACTCTATTTCCTTGGAAACCCTGTGTCTTTGCGAATCGGTATTAGTCTCCTTGGACTCTTTATTCTCTCGATCATTTCCTACTCGGTGAGAAAATCGATTCCGCGATATTTTCATGAATCGAATAAACGATACACGGTTTTAAAGATTGCAGAATTCTCGACATATTTTATTAGTCTGGTATTTCTTTCCATTGTTTTCAGTGACACATTAGGCAGTCTGGCTGTCATTCTCGGTGCTGCCACCGCCGGCATCGCTCTTGCTCTCAAAGAACTAATCGTCAGTATGGCTGGTTGGTTCGCCATCACATTCGGTGACACCTATAAAGTTGGTGACCGTGTTCAAATTGCAGGAATTAAGGGCGACGTAATTGATGTAGGTCTAGTGCGAACAACCTTGATGGAGCTTGGCGAGTGGGTTCAGGGCGATCTATATACTGGCCGGATCGTGCGAGTCGCAAACGGCTCCATATTTGCTGGAGCAACTTACAATTACTCGCGCGATCTCCCTTTCCTCTGGGATGAAGTAATTATCAAAGTAAATCCGGAAAGCGATCCGGAGTCAGCCCGTTCCATTATTTTGGGCGTCTGCGAAGAAATCGTTGGTGACTACGTAAATGAAGCAACCCTGGGCTGGCAACGACTCAAAGATAAATATCTGGTCGAAGACGAACAAATTGAACCGATGGTTACGATGGTCGTCGCCGATGGCAAGTTCGAGTTCACGGCTCGCTACCCAGTCGATTTTAGACAACGGCGTGCGACCCGCGACAAAATCTTTTCTGCAGTCGTCAAAGCGTTCGCGGAAACAAGCGGTGCAGTCGAAATTGTTTGAGCCGCCTCATACAGAGACTTAATCAGAGAATCCCTAGCAATTGCATCTGTCGGCGGCGAGCGTTGTCTGCCACTGTCCCGTCAGCATCACTTTTCAAGAGTTCCAGGGTCTCGCCCGTTATGGTGGCATTGTGAACCAGTTCCAGGCGAACCATTGGGTTTGGATCTGCCAGCAGATGCTCCAGTTCGCTCTCCGTCAACTGAGCTGACTTGGCCAGCTGCAAGCGTCTTTCTAATGGCAGAGTTCGCAATTCAATCTCTGTTTTGGCAGTCTCTGAGGCGCTGCTCCACAGGCGTGAGAATTTCTGCCTGAAGTAAAGAAAAAGCATCACCAAGATGGGCTTGCGCGGTTCTTCGTTCGGATCATGTCTCTGTTCTTCAGGCGGTCTGACCGCCATGGGTGTACACCACATTAATCGCTCTCCAAAAAAGTCTCAAAATGCCACTGCTGGGCGGTATCGTACGTTTGGTACCGATGCTTGTCAAGGGGAATTCTCCCAAACCCAATGCCTGTGGCTCACTAGATAGACAGTGCAAGATACCATGTGTTCCGCAAGTGACCGGCAATTTATTGGAAGAAACGGTTGTGAATCGCCACAGAGCTGTCTAATCGAATCGCTGTACAAAGCTTAACGATCATTTTTAGGGACATCCGAATTTGTGAAGGTGAGCGAGCCGTTAGACTGCCCCACACTGATCCGGCACGCTGCGCCAGTTCCAGCTAGCAAGACGCGAGATAGTGGAACTTCGATGTGTTGTTTTAAAATTCGCTTCAAAGGGCGAGCACCATATGCGGGGCTATAAGCTTTGCTGACCAACCATGTTTTCGCCTCATCTGAGAGTTTTAAAATTACGTCTTTGGAATGCAATCGTTTGTTTAGTAATCCGATCTGAATATCGACAATGGCTTTTAGAGCCGAATCTGTAAGTGGAGAGAAAACGATGATGTCATCTATTCGATTCAATAGTTCAGGGCGAAACTTTTGCAGTAGCAGTGTGCGAAGGGCAGGCGACAGTGCATCGACTCCTCCAGCATTTGGAACTTCTGGCGAAGGGGTTGTTCCTTGTTGGTCTTCGAGAAGAAGCTCTGCGCCAACGTTTGAAGTGAGTATAATGACCGTGTTTTTGAAATCGACGGTTCTTCCGCGTGCGTCCGTCAGCCGTCCCTCGTCCAAAATTTGAAGGAGCACATTGTAAACATCACTATGCGCTTTTTCGATTTCGTCGAACAATATGCAAGCGAAAGGTTTCCTTCTGACGGCTTCGGTGAGTTGTCCGCCTTCGTCATAGCCGATGTAGCCTGGCGCTGCGCCGATTAAACGTGAGACGGTGTAACGGTCGAAATACTCGGACATGTCCAACCTGATGAACGAACTGGAGTCACCAAATATGGTGTCTGCTAACACTCGCGCGACTTCCGTTTTGCCTACGCCGGACGGACCGAGAAATAAAAAGCTAGCCAGTGGGCGGTCTGGATCATTGATACCAGCTCTTGCAACCCTGATGGCGTTTGACACAGAACTTGTCGCATGTTCTTGACCGACCACTCGCGATTGCAGTTCCTGTTCGAGCTGTTCCATTCGAGCTATATCGTTTTCCGCCAATCTACTAATTGGAATTCCGGTCCATTCCGCTAATCGACGTTCAATATCTTCGGCTGTGATTTCGCCGCGAGTAGACAGAGCGCTGTCCGATTCGTCCCCAGCATCCTTTGCTAGTTCTTCCTCCAGTGGCTCCAGGTGAGTCTTTTCTAGATACGTGACCATGCTGAAATCAATACGGCGCTGAGCGCGTTCAATTTCCTGTTTGACGGTGCTTAATTTCGATTTGAGTTCGCTGCGCCGGCGGATGGCGTTGATGAGAGCTTGCCAACGCGAGCGAAGTTCCGCCGCTTTGCTTTGCAGTTCGGTCAACTCAACTTGTAGAATTTCTAAACGCTTAATTGATGCTGCATCGTCATCCTTGCTCAGAGAATCACGTTCCAGCTGAAGACGAGCAATTCTCTCTGACAATTCTCTGAGTTCTTCAGGAGTCGAATCGATTTCAGTGCGCCTATGTGAAGCCGTCTCGTCAATCAAATCGATCGCTTTATCAGGCAGCCTGCGGTCTGCCAAGTATCTGTGCGAGAGGCTGACAGCCGCTACTAAAGCGGAGTCTCTGATTTTAATGCCGTGGAATGCTTCGAAGCTTTCGCGTAATCCTCGCAGAATGGCAATTGCATCGTCAACTGTTGGTTCCGGAATAACGACTTTTTGAAAACGTCTTGCCAGAGCTGGATCTTTATCGATGTATTTTGAATACTCACTATATGTTGTGGCACCGATACACTGCACCGTACCGCGCGCTAAATGAGGTTTTAAAACATTGGCGACATCGAGCGCTCCTTCTCCGGCGGCGCCGGCACCCATAATCAAGTGCATCTCGTCAATGAACAGAATAATTTCGCCGGCCGAATTTATGACTTCGTCGACCAGCGCGCTAAGTCGTTCTTCAAACTGCCCGCGCATGGAGGTGCCGGCAATCAGGTTTGCCATGTCTAGAGAGAGAATGCGTTTGTCCTTCAGTCTCTCCGGAACTTCGCCGTCGGCGATGCGTTGAGCGAGACCTTCAACAGCAGCTGTTTTTCCAACTCCAGCTTCTCCAATCAGGGCCGGATTATTCTTCGTTCGACGAGTCAAAATATTGACTAGTCGTCCGATTTCTTGATCGCGACCGATCACCGGATCTAGCTTGCCCTGTCGAGCGAGTTCGGTTAAATCAACCGAAGGCACCGAAACGAGCATTTTGCCGTTGCTCTCTGAATTCGAATTGCTTGAATCTGACATCTTCCGCGCCCTGCGTCTGGTATCAATCAGGTTTCCTGGGGGTTTCCGGAAGTGAGTAGAGCATGGAAGTAGGTCTCAATGCTCTACGGACCAAATACCGTGCAATTCGGCGCTGCTTCCCGCAATTTTTGCAAGGCGGCTTCCGACAAATTGTTGTCTCTAATTTCGAGATAATCGAGCTGGGTCAACTTTTCTAAATTGACGATGCCTTTGTCTGAAACCTTTGTTCCGCTCAGGTATAGCGTTCTCAGCTTGGAAAGATTGCTCAGATGAGCCAGACCCTTGTCACCAACTGTGGTGTCATTTAAACAAAGAGTCTGCAGATTTTTCATCGTTGAGAGGAACTCGAGTCCCTTGTCAGTGACTTTTGTATTTGAAATATCGAGGTGCAACAAATTGTCTAGATTAGCCAGTTCCTCTAATCCGTTATCGGTGATTTCGGATGGCAAAAGTAAGGTAGTCAGTTTCTGTAAATCACGCAGATGAACGAGACCACCATCAGTGATATCTGTTTTTTTCAGCACTAGATGCTGGAGCGCCGACATTGCGCCAAGATGGCGCAAGCTTTTGTTAGTAATGGCGGTATGAAGAAACCAAATCGTTGCCAGATTTTTCAGGGGCGCCAGTTTAGTCACATGATTGTCTTCGAATGGAACGAAGTCCAGGCGAAGTTCTATGGTTTGATCGAGTTGCGTGAATTCCTTGAGGATTGCATCAGAAAATCGAACGGTTGAAAGATCAAACGATTTCAAATTTCGCAAAAGCGCTTGAGATTCGGTCAACATGCCCTCTGTCGTATGTCCGCTAATTTGCAGACCGAGCATTTTATCGTCGGCAAGCGCTGGGGTAACTTCGCCCATTGCCTCGCCGACCCATTTGCGCTGATGCGGAAAAGTCTTTGCTGCTAGATAGAGACCGCCTAGCGAAATTCGATCTGGAAAAGTAAATTTTGTTACCGCCGTCATTATCTCTTTCAGTCCCGAATTTTGTGAAGAACCTGTTGACTACGCCCTCAGAACGCCGCTAGGCGGAGATCGGCTAGTAATCATATCAGCTTGAACACATATAGAACATTAGCTCGGCGTTCCTGGAATGCGACTCTTAACCAAAACCACGAGATCGGTCTTTAATTCCTGGCAGTCCTGGTAGCGGGTTGATAGTCCCAGGTTTGTACACTTCGCGATAATATCGTCGAGAGATTGGCTGACGCTGGGTGTGGTCAGTCGTGGATGTGCCGGAGTGATTGGCTCCGGATCTTGTCCTGTGAGGAGAAACGAGAGCGTCGCTCCGAGCGCATAGATATCGCTCTGCGGAACAGATTTGCCGCGAAACTGTTCAGGAGGAATGTAAGAATGTTTACCGACGACTGTTTTCGTAGTTTGCGCTTCAAGCTGTTGAGCGACATTAAAGTCGATTAGTTTCACAACTCCCTTCGGGTCCAAAATCAAGTTGTCCGGTGTGAAATCTCTGTGAATGACAGATGGCTGGCGGCGGTGTAGATAGCCGAGGATATCGCACATCTGAATTGAAAGAGCAATTACTTCTTCTTCGGAAACTGCACCATATTTGGTGACACGATCTTTTAAGCTCATTCCATCGACATGTTCGAGAACGAGGTAGGCACGCTGATCTTCCACGAAAAAATCAAGCATTCTCGCGATATTCGGATGGCGCAGCTTACGCCAGAGGGATGCTTCCTTTTGAATATTTTCGAGTACTCGCCGTTTTATGGTCGTGCCGGCTTGAGTAGGAAGAACAAACTCTTTTAGCACAACAGTTGGGGTCAGCACCGGGTTGCTCGAGTCCTCTGGCATTGCGATCGCCATGTCCGACATGTCGACCATCGTGTCGCCGTGTTTATTTTCTTCGCCCTTCAGTGGTTTCAGCATGTGCGCTAAGTAGACTAGAGCCTGACCTCCGGACCCGATAGGGAGCATTATCTGGTACGAATTGTTGGCCAGTAGAGTGTCTTTCTCGAGTCGACTTTCTCTGTTTCTTTTGGAGTCATCTGCAAGCTTGTCTAACCATAGGTCTGTGTATGACTCGAATTTTATGTGCATGTCGAGATCTTCTGCCACCTTCGGTTCAATCCGGTAAGAAGGAAGAAATTTTTTCAGTGCCAACTGCATCCGGCGTCTGTCATCGCTGGACGCGATCGCGTCAATTTCTAATCTTATTGCCGCTCGATCGCTGCTCAGCCATCCCCAGGTCAATCTTGGAGCGAGTAGAAGATAGCCAAATCTTTTTTTGAAACTGATGCCACGTGCGATGGCATTGAATTCCAGCATGGTTTCCTCTTCTTTCAAAACATTTTTGTTTACGGTGGTGACGTGAGAAATTCGATCCCAGCTCACCAGTGCTGTTTTGGCTTGAAAGAAAAGATTGAGCCAATGGAATCTCATGCCTTTTTCGTTCAATTCGACGTGCGTAGGCGCAAAGAATTGCATGGTGTTCAAAAATGCGACGAAGGAACTGAGAGCTATTCCGGCAAGCAGAATAATCAGGAAGGATGAGAGTATATGTTGAAATCCGAGTAATAGCAGCGCTAAAGTCGCGGCGACGGCAAGAGATATCGTCGATATTACTGCAAATCTCGAGCGACTGAGACGCTTTCTGCCGATGCGTTCGGGCGCATATCTGATCCAGTAAGCGGTGTAGTCGTCAGCGCGCTGACTGGTCTTGGAGAAAAAGTATCGTTTTGCTAGTGAATTTTTCGAATAGCTCATTATTTGGATTCTCTACCTGCACCGCTGGTAGTGATAGCCGCTCCGCCACCATGTTCTAAAACATATTCGATTTTTTCAAAGAGCTCTCGCGCGTCTTTGACACGATCGCATACCTCGACGTTGGTACACTCGGCGACCAGCTGATCTACCCCAGGCGAGATATCCGAGTTGATCGAGCGTGGACTGGAAGCCGATAGCGCTTCCGGATCGACACCCGTGAGCATGAAGAACATCGATGCACCCAGACTATAGATATCGCTTTGCGCCAGAGCGCGACCGCGAAATTGCTCTGGAGCAATATATGCTTGTTTGCCGATCAGTGTACCTGTGGCTGTGCCAATCGCCTGGTTCGCCGCACCGAAGTCGATGACGACAATCTTTCCATCTTCGCGCAGCACCAGGTTGTCCGGTGTGATATCACGGTGCACCACTGGCGGTGACTGGCAATGCAGATATTCCAAAATTTCCGATATTTGTAAACCGTAGTTCAGTACTTCCTCTTCGGAAATCGGCCCGTTCTGGCGGACCAGTTGTCTCAGCGTGTGTCCGGGTACGAACTCAAGAATTAAGTAGTCGCGACCGTCTTCAACGAAGTAGTCCAGTACCTTTGCAATCTTGGGATGCGACAAACGCTGAAGAATCGAAACTTCGCGGGCGAATAATTCCTTGGCCTTGTCTTTCAGGCTCTCGTCCAGAGTCGGCGGAAGCGTGGCTTCTTTGACTACTCTTAACTCCTTTTCCGGTGTTTCCGCCAGGTAAATTGCGGACTGTCCGCCTGCTGCTATTTGCATGAGAATGTGCAGGCGGCCGGATTTGAGTAGTTTGCCTTTGCGCAGTGGAACGAAATTTGTTGCAGAAAAATGGTCTTGCATCTCCTGCTCCCAAAGTTCCGTGAAGCTCTTCGGAAGCTCCCTCTCCGACTCGGTTTGTTGCCGAGCGATAAAACGCCGCTCGTCGTCGTCTGCTGTGCGTAATTGCGGCGATCTGCTGAAATTTAAACAATGCGATTCTAGTGCGACAAACAAGAGCTCCGCACCTTTTTTCGACATACGTTTTAAATCAATATAGGCATGACCACCTGATTTGAAGTATACAAAAATTTTGCGGCTATCTTTGTCTTTTTCGAGCTCGAATTCGTAGGCGCCTTTAGGTTCTCTCAGAATCATCGAACCGACCAGGACGTGGGCGATGTCACACCACTCGCGGTGAGGGCGAAACAACAAGTCTGGTTTGAAGGTAAACGGAAACGTAATACCATCCTCGGTTAAGACAATAGAAACCTGGTTCGCTAAGTGTTTTTCCAGAATCAGAAAAGTGGTAATCGATGCAAATGAGAACGCACAAGCGGCAAGACACCAGGGCAGTAAGTCAGCCGGCAATACCAGGATTTTCCAGAGCACAATTCCAATCAGCGATATGACCGCGAGAATCACAGTGCTCGCGGCAATAGCAAGACCGATCCGACGTGAGACGGGCAGATACGGGATGATGAAGGTTGCTGTCTTCTTCGGCGCTTGTTGCTGCGTCCGAGCTGGTGGTTCCATAACTGACTTTGTAAAACGCTCGAGGTCGTGTTGAAACGTTTATTCCCTCTTAAAGCAACCTATATGCTCTTATATGGTTTTGCAACCGCGCACGTGGAACCTGAATGGGTTTAGTCGCTCAGGGCAAGGGGGACCAGATAATCGGTAACTTCGCACCTGGAATGCCAAGGTCTCGGCGGATATCGGCCCTTTCTGCGGCGGAAATTGGAGAATTATCAGGCGTCGCGTGCATCTTCAATCCCAGTTTCGTCAATGCTAGCTCTGTAGCTCTGCCAAAATTTGTCGAATGATCGGCAAGAAAACGGTCTGCGATTGTCTGGTAGTGAATTCGGGCTTGCTCGGTTTGTCCGAGTGCTTCGAAGATAACGGCCGCAAGAGCATGATCGTTAATCGCGTAATTGCCTGTCATCGACGTGAGCTTTTCTGCCATTTTAGCGGCTTCAGGAAGATCGCCAAGAATACAGTCGATCTGGGCTAACATTCGATATGAGTTGTCGATGTTCGGCTGTGCCTGGATCGCCTCTCTGTAAGCC
This sequence comes from uncultured Candidatus Obscuribacterales bacterium, assembly GCA_964600935.1. Lineage (GTDB taxonomy): Bacteria > Cyanobacteriota > Vampirovibrionia > Obscuribacterales > Obscuribacteraceae > JADYXR01. The sequence continues at coordinate 17,488 of CAZRMH010000026.1, read as the reverse complement.
TTTTGAGCGAGCCGCAGTTCGTCTCGCTCACGATAGAAATCACCGAGGAGCGTGAGACTCCTGGAAATATCGGACTGGTCTTTGCGCTCGCGCGCTCTTGCCACGCTCAGTTGCATGAGTTCGAGCGCTTTGACTTCGTCTTTATGCTCTTTGAATTTTGTTGCGAATTCCGGCAGTCGGTAGACCTGGTCTGTGTCCCGCGCCGCCTGCGCGTAGAATTGCAGCTCAGCGGCATGATTGCCGAGTGTATGGTCGAGGTTGGCTATCTCATGAAGGTGGTCTTTCTTCTTGTCGAGATGATAAGCCGCTTGTAGAACATATCGTGCAAAAAGCGGCTGGTCGCGAGTGAATGTCGCACCCAGGATTGACAGACCTTGAGCTGTTTCTGAGGGGATGACAAATTGACAGAACATCGCGGTGACGACACTCAGTCCAACGTATTTTGCCGACAGAGCCAGGGGATTGAATTTCTTTGGACTACGGAATACCAGGCAACCAAGACCGGATATCGCACAGCTCAACACAGAGATAATATGAACGAGATGGTTGACCATAAAAATTTGCCGGAAGGCATCTTGTCTGGGTAGGTGGTCGATACCCCAGACCAGAAGCATTGGATACTGGATGGCGGTCAAGCAGCCAGTTCCAAGCGATAGCAGAAGCAGCATGCGCCAGGCATTTGCTTCGGTTAAAACCTTTATTCGCTTTTTGAAAACTTCAGCGGCGGCCGAATAGAAAACATACACGCCAGCCAGGCATACGCATGCAATCACGCCACCAAGAGCTCTACCACCCAGTTCTGATCTTAGCGAGATCGTGACAATGGTGCCGTATATGGTGACTGCGAAAAATATAACTAGAAAGCCGAGCAGTTGCCTTCTTGTAAACATTGGCTTGACACGGGCTGCTCGAGCGTATTTTGTGAAAGGCTTTCCGGTCTCGATTGCAGTCAGATCGTTTAAAACTTCATCGACATTTTGAAAACGCTCGGTCTTCTCTTTGTCCAAACAGCGCATGACTACGCTTTCCAGCTTCTCTACCGTTTTATCTACTTTTGCTGCTCTGGAAAATTCTGCTGGCTCTTCATTAATATGTTTCACCACAACTTGAATTGGATTGGCTCCCTCGAACGGCGCCGCCCCAGTCAGAGCCTCGTACATAAGGCAGCCAAGTGAATAGATGTCCGAGCGATTATCCAGCATGAACCCGAGACATTGTTCGGGACTCATATAGTGGGGGCTACCGAAAATCTCACCGGTTTGAGTCAGATCGTGGGTTTCGCGATTGGCCGTGGGCAGGACCTTCGCGATTCCGAAATCGACAATGTGAGCTCGTTCGGTCGATTCGCCGACGTTCGTGATAATGATGTTGGTCGGTTTGATATCGCGGTGAATCACACCTTCTTTGTGTGCATATGAGAGTGCCTCGCAGATATCCTTAAATATTCTGATTGCTCGCTTGGAATCCAGTGTTGCGCTATCATTTAGAATGTCAGCGAGACCACGACCTTCGAGATAATCCATCACTATAAATGGTGCGCCATCAAGGGTGGTGCCATGGTCGTATACTGAAACGAGATTAGGATGACTGAGCTTTCTAGCAGCTTCTGCTTCCTGCTCAAATCGTTTCAGTGCTGCTTGATCTTGAATCAGATTTTGCTGCAAAACCTTTACTGCAAGAATCGTATCGATGTTTTTGTCCCTGCATTTATAGACCGAGCCCATACCGCCGCGACCAATGCGCTCGATGACCTCGAAACGTTCTCCCAGATTGGGAAAGACTTCGTTGTCCCCTTCACCGGCGGCGCTGCTCGAGGCATTGTTGGATTGACTGGCAGTCTGTGTCTGCGAAGCCGTAGTTTTGATTTCGGGACCGTTCGGAGCCGAATCACCAACCGGACCTGAATCCGCTCCAACTTCGTCGCTGTCCGATAGTGCAGCCGAGTTTTCCGAGCTTGCAACCCCAGTCTCCCCCGTGGGCGACTCAGTACGGAGAGTGGTTTTCTCCAGTTCGTTTTCCTTGAAAGTTGTTTCTTTCATTAATCAGCACCAGGAGTATATTTATCTCTATCATCTCAGAATGACAGTCCAATGTTGCCGAATGGTTAAACATCCGTCAAAAACACAACGGATTTTTGTTTTAATTTAGCCGGTTTTTCGGTCATTTTTGCTGCGCGCTCGATCGCGTGCGTCGATCAATTCGCTGGCATGCACCTGCGCCCATTCTTCTAATTTGTTCAAAACAGGAACCAGGGTTTCGCCCAGCGGTGTCAACGAATACTCCACC
>CAZRMH010000026.1:0-15192 GCA_964600935.1 uncultured Candidatus Obscuribacterales bacterium | reverse complement strand
CCACCCGTGGTGGCACCTCGGCATAGATTTTTCGCGAAACCAAACCATCATCTTCAAGTTCTCGAAGTTGGCTAGTCAAGACCTTTTGCGTCACTCCCTGCAGAGCTCGCATCAGTTCGCTGAAGCGCAAAGTGCCGCCGCGAAGTTTGCAGATTATTAAGACCTTCCATTTGTCTGAAATCATTGCCATTGTCGACATGATTGGACATTCTAATTTGCCTGGCACTGTGTCTCCTTGGTATCCCATAGGATACTACCCACCTTGTTGGATACTACCGCACTTTTGGGTGTCTACTTGCGAATGGATACTGACCATTCTAAGCTGAAGGCATGAAAGTTGCAACAGCCAGTCAAACGGCGTTGTAGCGCTGTGTTGCCTTAAATAAGTAGGCTGAAGGAGAGAAGACATGACCACCACATTAACCAAACAAGACACCACTCAAGCCGTTCAATACTTCAAGAACAAACTGGCTTTCGAATTCGGACCAATCGGTCTGAAGTCTGCGATTGAAGCAAAAGAACCACTGACAATTATTGACTTGCGCACACCTGAACTCTACGAAAAGAGCCATGTTCCAGGCGCAATCAATGTTTCTTACGAACAACTGGAAAAAAGCACTGACGTAATCAAAAAAGATACCGTCGCTGTTGTTTATTGCTACGGCATCACCTGTCATCTCGCCACCAGAGCAGCTCTTCTATTGGCCGAAAAGGGCCATCAGGTGAAAGAACTTTTCGGTGGATTCGATGAGTATGTTGCTGCTGAACTTCCACTCGAAGGTAAGCACGCTAAGAGCAGCTGCGGAACTTCGTCCTGCGGTTAATAACCTCGAATTTTTCTCGTTGAGAGAGTAGAGCGGAAGCTAAACGCGGTGCCACAAACGGCGCGATTGGCTTCCTCTCAATGTATTCAGATGTCTTCGATGAAACTTTAACGCTCTGCCGAGAATAGACCGATCTAGTAGTATTAGATCCGGTCTATTCGTTTTATCGGGTCGGAAATTTCTGGTGGAAAACTGTCCAAAATGTGGAATGCAGCGGCGAACCGCTGGGCCCGGCAGCATCACGCAATGGATTGCCACCTGCCAGTGCGACCGCTTGGTTCCTGACACCCCGAACGCTTCTGTGAACGAGCAGGTTTTGTTGTGTACGGATTGCAACAAAAGAATTTCAACAGGTCGTGTGGGAAGTTTGACTCAGTGGGTTTTTCGGAGCGACATTTGCGCTTGCGAAAAACCAAACCCGGTGGTTAGTCAACTTCCTGAGTCTGAAAACCTTGCTGGAACCCAGGACAACACGGATAGTTTCATAAATGATGATTTTGTCGGACATGGTCCAATCGATGAAAACATCACTGTCGATCTTGAAAATTTTCCAACTCATAGATATCGCGCTCTTTCTGAGGTCGGTCGAGGTGCTTCCGGCATTGTTTATCGTGCAGTCGATCGAATGCTGCAAAAAGAAATTGCCATTAAATGTTTGAGATCGGTTACCGGCAATGAGTTGATGTCGTTTCAGAAAGAAGCGCAAGCGACCAGCCGGCTCAATCATCCCAATATCATCAAGATTTATGATTTCGGTGCGTCACCAGGTGGTGCACCATATATGGTGATGGAGTTTCTTTCGGGAATTAGTTTGAAAAGATTGCTCGATCGTAATGGACCGCTGCCGGAGGCCGAAGCGGTTGCCATATTTATCGACTTGACACGAGCTCTCGTCCACGCTCATAGCAAGGGCATTTTCCATCGCGATATAAAGAGTTCCAATGTGATAATCAACAGTGTCGCCACTGACGCACATACCGTTCGATTGATCGATTTCGGAGTAGCGTCGCTTAAAGGCGTCGAGTCGCCCAATGGCATGAATACCATTTTGGTTGGCACTCCTCCGTATATGGCGCCAGATCAACTAGCCGGAAAACCGTTTGACGCGCGCTCTGAAATTTATTCCCTGGGTTGTCTTTTTTACGAAACGCTGACTGGCAATCCTCCGTTTGTTGGCGAGACGGCGCTTGAGACAATGAATATGCACGCGACCTGCGAATTATTGCCATTGTCGGAGGCTTACCCGGAAGGTCATTTCAGTGAAGAAATGGAATATTTGGTCAGTCGTTGTCTAGAAAAATCGCCTGAAAATCGATTTCAGTCAATGCAAGACTTAGCATTACATATTGAAAGTTGTTCTACTTTTTTGGTTTCGCCGGCGCTGGAAGTCGAATCGGGCCTTGATACTGAAAGTGGTGTCAAAGGCTATGGACTTTCAGGCGTCAGCAAATCTACTCTCTTTGCTTTCATTATCGGGCTTGGGGTAATAGGAATCGCTGTTGGTGCCTTTCTGTACAACAGGCTTGCGCCTTTCGGCAGTCATGAAACACCATCGATCAAACTTCAGCCGGTCAACGCGAAGCTTTATCCAAAACAATCAACTGATTGGGTTCGCGACGCGGTCGAAAACGAGGAAATTTTTGTTAGAGGTGATCGCGCCGCTATCACTTTCGGAAACGATCAGTCGTTGGAGAAGCTCTCGAACAGACCCGAAATCAAATATCTTCGACTCAACAGATGTGTGATAACTGGAGCCGGCGCTGCAAAAATTTTGGCTATGAAGCTTCTCAATCTACAGTTAGATGGCACCAAACTCGATACTGCGGCGTATGCCACACTTGGTCGGATGAGCACTTTGAGGCAGCTCTTAATCACAAACAGCGGCTGGTTTACGGGCGAAATGTTACAGAGTTTTGAAAAAATACCACTCACTGAAATAAACTTGACTGGATGTGATGTTCGAGACGATGCGATGGTTTATCTCAAGAGTCAAAACCGTTTGGAAATTCTTACGATTGCACAAAATTCGCAGTTTACCGGTGCTGGTCTTGCTGAACTAAGCGGTTGTTCGAAGCTTCACAATCTTATTCTTTTAGACTTGCCAAAATTTTCGGATCAGTCTTTAGAGTATGTCGCACGGATGCCCCAATTAGTCGGGCTGATTCTAACGGACAATAATTTTGTCGCTGGTCGAAGCAAAGACGACCTCGCCGCCGCGATGGGAGCTCCTCGCGTAGCTCGATATGATCTGGAAGCGTTTAAGAATCTTTCCGCCATGAAACGATTGACTGTTTTGTCGCTCGATGCAGACAGGCTTTCTGACAGCCATTTTGATGCGATCGAAAAAATCCCACGTTTGACCAATTTATCGTTGTCCGGACGCAATTTTATCAACCCGGGCAATATAGAAAAGTTGTCGAGAATACCGACGTTGAGAGTTTTGAAGATCATAGGACCTTGTTTGGAGAGCGAAGGAATCAGGAGGCTCTGCGCCTTGCCTAATATCCAGCGGTTGGTTCTTGCTGATTGTGAACTGACCAATTCATCGCTGGCGGAGTTCTCAAAATCGCAGGTCGTTCAATTGGTGATCGATGGCGAGAATACCATCTCTGGCGTCGGGCTCGATTTCCTGGCGAAAATGCCCAATTTGCAAATGTTGAAAATGCCTGCAGTTTCTTATATCACGCCTGTCGAGTCGGCGCGTTTTCTCGCGAAAAAGCCAGGCTGTAAGTTCGAAGAGAAGAAGTGATATAGTAATCGAGTTTTTCCCAACTACCCGACGCTCATTGAAGAGGCGCGGGGTGAGGCTGTCTAGTGAAAATTCGTCGACCTCTGGTTTCTCTTTTTTGTTGTCTGGCATTGACGATCCAAAGCGCTTCGGTTGCCACCTTTGCCAAAGTCTCAGATAGTGGTTCGAAACATGCCGGCCGTGTCAAGACAATGGAGCGCAACGGTTCGATCGAGTGTGATCATCCTAGTTCTAAACACGCTCAACTTGGCAGTTTCACTAAGTCTTCAGTGAGTAGCTCTACAGTGCAGATTGCCTTGAATGATTTAACGGACAACGATGGTAAAACTGCAATTTCGACTGCAAAGAATCCAGCAGCAAGGGAAGCTCGGTATCAGAAGAGAGTAAAACCGGACGGGAAGCTAGCTAAAACATCAACTGATGATTCTGACCTGGAGGGTGATGAAACCGAGTCCTCGACTTCGAGAAGCGGAAAGAAAAATGATAAGAAGTCGAAAGGAAATTCCGACGGCGGCAACGATAAGGACAAGGATGTCGATGAACCGAAATTGTCGGTGACGGAACATACTGTGATAATCGATGGTGTTCCAGTAAGATACAGAGCGACAGCTGGTTTCATGTTGCTCAAAGATTTCGCGTTCAAGAAGAACAGGCACGAAGACAGTAAATCGAGCGGCGACAAAAGCGATAAAGATAAGGATAAGGATAAGAAACCAAAGTCACTGGCGAAAATGTTCTTCATCGCCTACACAAAAGTTGGTGGCGGTCAGAAACGGCCGATCTCGTTTGCCTTTAATGGCGGTCCGGGTTCCTCATCAGTATGGCTTCATTTGGGCGGTCTGGGACCTCGTCGTCCCGTTTTAACCGATCGTGGTGAGGCACTGCCACCACCTTTTCGTTTAGAAGACAACTCGCATTCATGGTTGGATGAAACTGATCTGGTATTTATCGATCCTGTGTCAACCGGCTACAGTCGCCCGGAACCGGATCAAGATCCGAAAAGTTTTCACGGCTATAAAGAAGACATTGAAAGTGTTGGTGAGTTTATTCGTCTTTATACAACCAAGAATAAACGTTGGACTTCGCCGAAGTTTATCGTTGGCGAAAGTTATGGAACCACTCGCGCTGCTGGTCTCAGCAGTTTTCTGCAAGAGCGATATGGCATGTACCTGAATGGTATCGTTCTGGTTTCGGCCGTCTTGAATTTCGGTACTCTGGATTTCGCGCCTGGCAACGACCTTCCATATGCGCTTTTCATGCCAGGTTATACAGCTGCTGCCTGGTATCACAAAAAGCTGTCTTCGGAGTTACAAGCGAAGTCCCTTAAAGAAGTTTTGAACGACGCCGAAAATTTTGTAGAGACCACTTACTTGCCGGCTCTGTTTCAAGGCGATCGATTGAACTCTGCGCGGCGCCAAGAGGTTTCTCAGAATGTTGCCGCGGCGATCGGATTGCCATCGAAATATGTGAGTCAGTTAAATGGTCGCGTTCCCGACAGTTTGTTCTTCACTCATCTTCTATCTGATGAGAATCGTGTGATTGGTCGCTATGACGCTCGTTTCACCGGCGTCCGTGTGAATCCGGGTCGCGACCATGAAGAATACGACCCTAGTGCCGAGGCTGTTAACGGTGCTTTTACCGCGACTTTAAATGATTATGTCCGTCGCGAACTGAAGTTTGAAAGCGAGCTTCCCTATGAAATCCTGGCTAACGTCTGGCCATGGAGTTTTAAAAGTTACGAGAACCGGTATTTAAATGTGTCCGAAGATTTGCGCAAGGCGATGATTTGCAATCCATATTTGAAGGTCTGGTTTTGTTGCGGCTATTACGATCTTGCCACACCGTATTATGGTGCCCGGTACACGGTCGATCAAATGAATCTCGATCCGTCAATCAGTAAAAACATCCAACTGACATATTACGAAGCCGGGCACATGATGTATATCTACAAGCCGGCCATGCTGAAGTTGAAGTCCGACATGCGCTCGTTCTTAAAGCACTCGATTTTGCCGGACTCGAATGCGATTCCGTCTGCCAGTCCATAGTCAATCAGACGCCTTGCGATCACTGCTTGATTGAAACCTGTCTGCATGTACTCAATCCGGCCGGTTTCTGGATGCCTCACGGCTCTTCAGCGATTGCGTTTGTCGAATTCTTTGCTTACTCGTTCGAATTCCTGATCGTCTTTCAACGGTTTAAAAACCGATGCTCCATCCTTCTGGACAATTTGCAAAATTATTTGAGCACCATCCTCGGTGACCACTTTTGTGTTGGCCGGTTGCGAAATTTTTCGTAGAAGGGCATATTCCTTTCCCTCGAAATCAATTATTTCTTGCAATTCGCATTCATAGGACATGCCGCTCAGATCTTCGAGAGTGATGATCTCGGGCGGCCACGGAACTATTCCTGCCTCTTGCAAGCTCACTAAACTCCAATTTGTTATTCCGGGACTGGCTACGGCAAGAATCACAAATACGAAAAAAGCGATAAGCAGGATAACGCCAATCCGTTTTTTCTTCTGCCAGAGTGCGATGCTTCCTCCGACCGCCGAAAAAACAGCGCATGGAACAATGATACCGAGGGCGATGACCGTAATAGTCAAAACCGTCCGCGCGTTTCGTTTGAGTAAGTCAGAACTTCTGTCCGCTTTGTCCTCCGCACTTTCACCAATCTCTACGATAGGCGTCGGCGCGGCTGAATGTGCCGGAGTTTTGGTTGATGTTTGCGAAATAGAATCTGAGCGAGAGACCGTCGCTTCTTCCGTCGCGACGGTGATTTCTTTGCTCTTACTTTCCTGGGCCGCGCACTCGATTGCGCAAGCGCATGTCAAAACAATCACGCTGAGAAACTGAAGAACTATCTTGCCATTTATAGTCGACAGGCGCATAGATGCTATTTGTTTTTGGCTTTTTTATTTTTTCCCTGGTCATCTTTATTCTCATCGTCTTCCGATTCAGGAAGTTCGATTCGTTTGAACACCGGACCGGTATTGTTCAACTTCTGTCCGGGCTGAATAACATCGAAGAAGTTGTCATCTTTGCGATCGCCAATCTTGCCGATATCATCGGAGTAACCGAGTTGATTCCAGATGTCTTGTGCCAATTGCGGAGTGAATGGATAAACATTCATAGCGGCTCGGCGCAAAACTTCCATGCAGGTGAAGAGCACAATGGCACCCTCTTCCGTTTTACCTTCTTTAAAGAGCGTCCATGGTTTCTCATCGTTGAGATATTTGTTTGCTTGATCGACCAGAGCAAAGATTGCTTCGATGGCTTTGGCAAATTCTAGTTTTTCCATGTGTTTATCAACAATCACGTGGATTTCGTTTGCTTGAACTCGCAACGTATGATCGATGTTTTTCTCAGGATCGAGCATAGGCACGGTGCCACCACAGTTTTTGTCGGCCAGCACCAAGACGCGGTTTAAAAGATTACCGAGATTGTTTGCAAGCTCAGCGTTGACTTTATCGGCAAAGTCGCGAATCGAAAAATCGCCGTCGTTATCGAACGGTGTTCCTGCGAAAAGGTAGAAACGAACGGCATCGGCGCTATATGTGTCGACCAGGGCGATTGGATCGATTACATTGCCGAGTGACTTGCTGATTTTCTGTCCGTTGACTGTAATAAAGCCGTGCGCGAATACTTGTTTTGGAACTTCGATATCAGCGGCCATCAAAAGTGCCGGCCAAAAAATCGAGTGAAATTTATTGATATCTTTACCGATCAGATGCAAATCAGCCGGCCAATAGCGCGCGAACATTTCCGGATTATGCGGATAACCGACACCGGTTATGTAGTTGGAGAGCGCGTCTATCCAGACGTAGATGACTTGATCTTCAATTCCGGGAATTGTAATCCCCCAGGTTAATGATTTGCGCGAACGCGTCACGCTGAAATCGGCCAAATCCGGATCATCGAGTTGATTGAGAATCTCTTTTTTGCGGCCTTCTGGTCTAACCGCATCAGGGTAGCGATTCAGCCACTCGCGAATCCTGTCTTTGTAACTGGTCAGGCGGAAAAAGTAATTGTCTTCCTCTAACTTCTTCGGCGGTTTCTTGTGGTTGAAACAATTACCGTTCTCATCTAGATCGCGCTCTCTGACGAAGTCTTCGCAACCTTCGCAATAGAGTCCAGTGTAGGTCCCTTTATAGATGTCGCCTTTTTCCAGAAGTTTTAGAAACAGTATTTGCACTGCTTTTTCATGATCGTCATCAGTTGTGCGGATGAATTTGTCATGCGACAAATTCAGTTTCTTCCACGCGAGTTGAAACTTTTCAGCCATCTCGTCGCAGAATTGCTTTGGCGTTTTACCGGCATCAGCAGCCGACTTCTCGACTTTGCTTCCGTGCTCGTCGACACCTGTCATGAAGAAGACATCTTTGCCCCGAATGCGGTGATAACGCGCCACGATATCGGCTGCAATTTTTTCGTAAGCGTGACCGATGTGTGGGGTGGCATTGACGTAGTCAATGGCGGTAGTGACGTAGAACTTCTCCATGAACAAAACCTCTGGATTCCTCGATGAGAGGAATAAACTGCAAAAATTTAACGTACGAAACCAGCTAACAAGCCCGGAAAAGCCCAATTGAGGTAATCAAGTGAGTGGCTAATTAGCGCAAGTAGAATCATAATAATACAGGGAATGTGAGCTCGAGGTGGTTATGAAAAACAAGGGGCAGTCGAAGTCTTTGCGAGGAAAAGACAAGAAGAGCAGCAGTGCTGAGCTGGACAATTTTGTTCCGCTTGAAAACAAAACTATTCTATTAGGTGTTGCCGGCGGCATTGCCGCTTATAAAGCCTGCGACCTGGCGTCTGCGCTGAGGCGTGCTGGGGCTGACGTACATGCTGTCATGACACCAAACGCGAAAGAGTTTGTTACTCAGCTCAGTCTCACAACGATCACGCGCAATCAGGCGCATTGCGAACAGTTCGGTCAATCCGATAATTGGCGTCCTGAACATATAGAACTGGCCAAAAAAGCTGATCTCATTCTGATCGCCCCAGCCACAGCTGACGTTATTGGTAAGCTCGCCAACGGTATATGTGACGATTTGCTTACAACTATGGTGCTTGCCTCGCAGGCCAAAGTGATGATTGCTCCAGCGATGAATCCGACGATGCTCGCGCATCCCGCTCTAGTTAACAACTTGGAGACTCTGGAGAATCGATATCATTACGACATTATTCCGCCTGAGTTCGGCGAGGTGGCGTGTGGAGACATCGGTTCCGGAAAGATGGCATCGGCTGAGACCATCGTCGCGGCAGTGGCTGCGCGCTTGTTGGCGCACGGAACCTTGGCTGGCCGACAAGTCATGGTCACCGCTGGTGGCACCAGAGAGCCGATCGACCCTGTTCGTTTCATCGGCAATCGTAGCTCCGGAAAGATGGGGATCGCGATGGCTGACGCTCTGGCTGGTCGCGGAGCCGATGTAATTCTTGTTTCCACAGTTCAAGTTAATCGCAGCTATCAAGTCATCGTCGTTGAAACAGCGCATGACATGCAGGAAGTCGTGGAATCGGAATTCGATACCTGCGATGCCTTGGTAATGACCGCTGCTGTAGCTGATTTCCGGGCGCTTCGCGTGGCCAATCACAAAATCAAGAAAACCGAATCGGAAGATCTGGTGCTCGAATTCACCAAGAACCCGGACATCATCGATTTGTTGGGACGCGTTAAACGCCCCGATCAGATTCTGATTGGTTTTGCGGCTGAGTCAGAAGAACTTTTGACGAATGCTGCCCAGAAATTGAAACGAAAGAATCTAGATATGATCGTGGCTAATGACATCACTGTCCCCGATATCGGATTCGGCAGTGATGACAACGCAGTAATCATTCTTGGAGCTGACGGCAGTCGCGAAAATCTGCAGCGTATGCCGAAACGCGCCATTGCTGAGCATCTCTGTGATGTGCTCGAACGACAGTTTATTGAACTAGAAGCGAAAACGCCGGTAGTGTGAGCCTGTCCAGCACTGCGAAAACGCCCATATATCGCAACAATTCCGTTGTTGAGGTGGGCAATTTCAACTTATTTTTGGTAAAGTAGGCAAGTTAAAGCTAAGTCAAGTGGTCTTTCGGAGTAACTATGGCTAACGATTCCAGAGAACAAGGCTCCGGTGTGGGGATTGCATCCTGGCTCTGCGGCGCTCTAATAGGAGCGGTTGGTGGTGCCACTTTGGCTCTGCTCACCACCCCAAAATCCGGCGACGAAGTGCGCGGGGTGCTCAAGAAAACGGCTAAGGATGTTCCTGAGCGAATGGGTGAGTTGGTTGACGACTCGCTTGATCTCTACGCCTCAGCACTAAATTATTGCCAGCTAGTGGTTGAAGAACAAACGGTCCGTTTGAAACAGGCTGTGGCCGCTGGAAAGCTCGCAGCAGCAAAAAGACGCGAAGAATTGGAACTCGGCGGTGGAGCCGTTCTTCCATTCCAACATAAGTAAACTCAAACGTAACGTACGTTTTCCTTTTAAGGGGCGTTAAATCGTGTCAAATTTGGACCTGATCGTAGTCGTTCTTTTTCTAGTTTTTACAGTTTTAGTGGGTCTCCTGATTTTTCCGTTGCAGAATTTGATCAAGCAATCGGAACGCACTCTGGATGCTACAGAAACCCTTATTCGTACCCTCGATAAGGAACTCGGACCGACGTTGAATGAGGTCAATCTTGTCCTCGGCAGCGTACAAGAAATCAAAGCGATCGCAGAACAGCGAATCACCGACGTCGGCACCAAGGTGGAAGACGTCACCGGCAACATAACCAAAGTTGCCGATCAGGCCAAATCTCAGTCGAGCGTCTGGGGCGCAGGTTTGATGGCTGGTTGGAAAGCTTATCTCGATGGCAAGCCCACTGAAAAAGCAGAGCGAGCCGCCGAAAAAGCGAAAAGTGTTTCAAAAACTGTTTAAATAAAACTCTAAACTAGAAGGTGAGGTTAACGAAGATGGCTGACAATTCCGGAAGATTTTTCGAAGGACTCGTCGTGGGCGGGCTAATCGGCTTCGTCTTCGGCATTCTCTCCGCTCCTAAATCCGGCGCTGAATTGCGCAAACAATTGGCTGATGGAAGCGAAGATTTGTACAAGCAAGCCTCCGATCAGCTCGGTGAGCTGTCTAATGGCGCAGGTAGCAAACTGACCAATTTCAAAGACAAAACCGAACATGCTCTTGAAGATATCAAAGGCAAAAGCGGCGATGTGATCAAGAAAGCGACGGACAGCGTTCAGCATACAAAAGAGCAAGTGACCAGCAAGTTGCAAGATATGGCCGGCAAAAGCACTCAGGTACTGGTTGACGATGTCGAGTCCGCAACTTCCGGAAGCTAGAATCACGAACGCGTGAAGCATCAATTCGAGCGCGCCGAAATTTATTTCGAGCGCGCTCAGTTTTTTCCTGACACTACCAGCGGTGCATGATGGCTGATTCGAGACAATCAAAAAGTAAAGGACTGCGGCTCAATCGAGCGGTGGCATCTACGGGTTTGATGTCCCGAAGACAGGCTGATGACGTTATTCAGCGCGGTTTAGTTCGGGTCAATGGCGCCGTCATCAAAGAGTTTAACTTCATTGTAAACCCGGATAAAGACAGGCTTGTCGTGGACGGCACTCCTCTGATTTTTAAGAAGAAACTGTATGTCGCCCTGTATAAACCGAAAGGAGTCGTGGCTACTCGTTCGGATGAACTCGGGCGGAAAAACGTGCTCGACTTATTGCCGAAAACTCTTTCGCACCTTAAACCTGTCGGTCGTCTCGATCGCGACTCTGAAGGATTACTTATCCTCTCGAATGACGGCGATGTAGCTTATCGTTTAACTCATCCATCTAAAACTGTATGGAAGAAATATCAGGTCACCATCCGAGGTATCCCGGAGAACTATGTCTTCGACGATCTCGCGAATGGAGTGGAATTGGAGGACGGAATGACGCTTCCTGCAATCATTTCTGATATACATGATAGAGGGGATCGGACATCCTTTTGTATCTCCATCTGCGAAGGGCGTAACCGACAGATCCGACGGATGTGTGATCATGTTGGCCATCCAGTGATTCGTTTGGTCAGAGTTGCCATTGGTAGGTTACAATTGAAGCCGATGGGTCCTGGAGAGTGGCGTTACCTGTCTCCGAAGGAAATTGAGTGGTGTTGCCAATTGTGAGTGGAAACCGAACAAGCGTGACTGACAAAAGAGGAGTATCTGGGGTGTCGAGCCTGGAGCAGATTGGTCAAAAGTTGAAAAACGCGCGCGAAAGCCGAGGTTTGACGCTTGGACAGATATACGACAAGACCAAAATTCCAATCACCAACCTCGAAGCGATCGAGACTGGCGACAGTGAGCAGCTGCCTGAGTCCGTTTATGTGTGCGGATTCATAAAACGCTACGCCGAAATTTTGGGATTGAACGGAAAATCTCTATCGGAAGAATACAAACAATATATCGAAGAACTGCATGACGACAACGGTCGCAGTATTTTCAAAGGTTTCAGTGGAGCAAAAGGGAAAAGCGTAGCGGTTCAATCACAGCCGGTCATGATTCCTTCTGTTAACAGAGTTACAGCGATCGAGCCGCCTCGACCAGGCTTCGCCAAGACATTTTTCTGGCCATCCGTACTAATTTTCCTCGTGCTGGCCGGCATGGGATATATCGTCGCTTATCAAAACACCGTTTACCAGACCAAGCATGATCCATCAGTGTTAGCGCTCAACGAGACAATTTCCAAGTACAACGGCGTGCAGCCTTCGACTCCACCGACACCGGTTACTAACTCCACAATTACTCCTGCGGCTACTGCAGCAGCAGAGAAAGATTGCCGAATCCAACTGCAAGCCAGTCAACACGTTTGGACAGAAGTTAAGTCAGTGAGCACTGGTGAATCGCTGTTTACCGGATTCTTAGAAGCCGGAGACCGTCGCGATTTCCAGGATCCAGCCGGACTGAAAGTCAGAACTGGCAATGGAGCCAGTCTCAACGTTTCATATCAAGGTAAACATGAAACCTTCGGTCCAGCAGGACAGAAAGTTGACCGCGTTTTCTCAACTCCAACAGGCGTCCCAGCAGATGCGAGCGCTGCCACGACAGTCGGTGGCGACACAGGTGTAGTGCGTACATCCACAGGTCCGCTGATCAAGAAACCAAAAGTTCCGACAGTCCGCAAACCTAAGACTGCCCCGTCAGCTCGTCGGCTCGATTCTGCTCCATCACGTTACATTCCAGGCGAATCATCGGGTGGTAGTAGATCTATAGATGTACCTTACCGCTATACTGAAGGACGTCTTGACAGCGAGTAAAATCGTCTGTTAAACGCTTTTAACTCTACTGAGCCTATTCATTTTAAATAGGGCAGGATGGTTACCTTTTGCGTGGGATCTATCGACTGGAGCAGATGCAATGCGTTATCCGAAAATCGGAGTGGTCACACTCGGTTGTCCAAAGAATGCGACCGACACGGAAGTGATGTTGGGCTTGCTCAACGAAGCCGGCTTCCAGGTCACCTTCGACAGCGACGAAGCTGAGATGTGTCTGGTCAACACCTGCTCGTTCATCGGCGACGCCCGAAAAGAGTCGGTGCGCACCCTGGTTGAGCTTGCTGATGCTGGAAAAGAACTAATTATCGCTGGATGTTTAGCACAACACTTCAAAGAAGAGCTACTCACCGAGATTCCCGAAGCAAGAGCTGTTGTTGGAACTGGCGACATCTACAAAATCGTCGACGTGATTAAATCAGTTGCCGCCGATTCGTCTTTGCGAGTTGTTGAAGTCAGCGACGTTCCAAACGACTACAGCGACGAAGTCCTTCCCCGCATGCTCACAGGCGTTGGTGCCTCCGCTTATCTCAAAATTGCTGAAGGCTGCGATCACACCTGCACCTTCTGCATCATCCCGATGCTGCGCGGCAAGTTCCGTTCCCGTTCGATTGAATCATTAGTCAAAGAAGCGAGAATCCTCGTCAAATCAGGCGTTCGCGAAATCATTCTGGTATCACAAGATTCGACCTACTATGGTCTCGATATTTATGGGAAGTTAGCGCTGCCGGAATTGCTGGAAGCGCTCAACGAAATCGAAGACCTGGCCTGGATTCGCGTGATGTATTTTTATCCGACTGAAACCAACGACGAAATTCTGCACGCGATTAACAGACTGGATAAAGTCGTGAAGTATGTCGACATTCCGCTTCAGCACAGCCATCCAGACGTTTTAAAATCAATGCTTCGCCCGCTACATCCAGAGAAAGTGATGGATCGGGTGCGCGCAATTGTTCCAACAGCCAAGATTCGATCGACGTTTATCGTCGGCTTCCCCGGCGAAACTGAAGAGCATTTCGAACACTTGATGGCGTTTGTTGAGAAGTATCGTTTTGATCGACTCGGTGTGTTTACCTACTCCAAGCAGGTTGAAGTGCCAAGCGGCTTGATGCCTGATCAGATTCCTGAGAAGGTTAAGAAAGCTCGGCGCGGCAAGCTGATGAAACTTCAGCATGGTATTTCAAGTGAGCTAAACCAGGCTATGGTTGGCACTGAGATTGATGTAATCATCGAACGGTTTGACGACGCTAAAAACGTCTACATTGGTCGCTCCCAGTGGGATGCCCCGGAAGTCGATAATCTCGTGTATGTTAAAGATACAGAGGATAATATCGTCGAAATGGCAGAGATCGCCAGGGTCAGGATCGATGAAGCTAAACCGTATGATCTGTTCGGCACCGCCGTTGAAATTAGTGAAACTCAGACCATCACTTGCGATGCCAAAATTGCTGTTGCAGGTAAGGTTTCATTGGAGACAAAAGCGTTCGCTACTGAAAATCATGCGTCGAGAACGACTGCTAAGCGGAAGAATTCTTCAAGCACAGATTCGAAGAACAATGCTGACAAAGTTAAGACCGCTGTTCGGCATGCTAAGGCAAAAGCCACTACCGGCGATGCCAAAACGACCGCGGATTCTTGCGGCACAGCATGCGACAGTGAAAGAGAAGTCAGCTCTGACGACAAAAAGTATCTGGCGTTCACTGTATCTCAATAGAAACTTATCGCTTTGCGAATCGGCTCATGCCGACTGGTTAAAACACAGGTGTCCCGTTCATCCTTCCACTCCGTTGATTCTGCTGAATCATCCACCTGTCAATTGGCACTAGTGGGTTTTAAACTGTAGATGTCCGAAAGAGAAAGTCACCGCTCAAGACCGGTCTCCAAAGTTGGGGGAGCGAGCTTGCTTGGAGTGGTGCTCTTTATGATCTGGGTGCTGATGGGCGCTTGTTTCTCTCTGGTCTTTTCGCTTGGCGATCCGTTGTTGCGCAGTTTTATCACCGTGCTCGTTCTCGTCTGGTCAGTGCTAGGACCGTTTGCGCTTTCGTTTTTCTTTGTCGAATTATCGACCGCACTTTCGCAAAATGGATTTCACAAAGCAGCACTTTCTATCTCGCGAATGGGAATTTCGGTTGATAGCGCGATTGTTCCACTAATGCATGTTTGTGGCATGGTTGATTCACCGATTGCCGTAATGAACTTGTTGAACGAAGCTACTGCAATGATGAGTTTAGGTCAGTTCAAGGAAGCCTCCAAGGAACTTGAAATTGCGGTCGATAAGTCACAAGGTGCGGTTGGTTGGGACAACAATCTTACTCAAATTGTCGTTGGTC
>CAZRMH010000025.1:0-32899 GCA_964600935.1 uncultured Candidatus Obscuribacterales bacterium | reverse complement strand
ACCACTGGCGGTGCAACAGTTGAAGAACAAATAGCCACTCCACCAGAACTCAATTTTCTCGAATAAATCCGATCAATACCACAGAGTTCCCGACAGAGGTTATTCACCAGATGCAGATGCTTCGTAGACTGAAAGAAACTGACCCGGCAGCGATCGCCAAACGCCGACGCTCTTATATATTTCACTTCATCGGTCTCGGTGCCAGTTTTGGTCTGACCTTCGTCATCATTCTCTCTATCGCTCTGGTCGTCATGCAGGCTGGATTGCTCTCCACGGCATTGGCAGCTACGCATGCACCAGCATATTTGCACTTGCTCATCGGAATCCTGGGTCTTGGAATCATCTGGGCAGGTCAGTTTTTTGCCGGTCAGCTTTACATGGAATATGTCAGTCGCCTTGGACAGCAGGATCGAAAAGGCACTCTCACCCCAATATTTATCGCTTCATTAGAAATATGGGGATTAATCACTTTCATAGCTTTTCAAATATCACTGTTCAGTGTAGGCACACTAGTTATAGTCGGCGGAGCAGTACTGCACATTCTCGGAGCCCGCAGAAAAATGATACAGTTGCGCGGAAATCTACCGGATACTAAAGCAATCCCCAGAATCACCAGCCAATCTGAAATCAACATTGGTTTAAATGAGCTACAGACAGCAGAGAGTCTGGAACAGCTCGAACAACTCTCAAGGCAATGTTTACTCGCAATGAAGCCCGGAGCCGCAGTTTCCAGCGACTACACTTCCGCTTTGATCGCCGAATTGATGAAAAAAAAACTCAACGCCGAAGCCGACGAACTGTCTCTCTTGCAATTGAATCTGAGTGAAAAGGGCTGACGAATCTACTTTGAAGTCAACTCAGCTGGTGCAAAAGATTCTGACTCGAGCACAGTGTTGATATTGTAGGTGCGCTTGTCTTGCGACTCGTGATAGGTTCTGATCAAAAGCTCTGCCATCAATCCCATCAAAATCAACTGCACGCCAACTGCAAACAACATGGTTGTGAGCACCGGCAGTGGTGTATCGATAAAGTGGGTGTCGTAACAGAATCTCAGTACCACCATCCACGTGAAAGCAGCGAAGGATGCGAGTAAGGACAAGAGTCCGGCGGAACCGAATACATAAATCGGTTTCGTCAGATAGTTCGACATAAAGGTAACGGTAATCAGGTCGAGAACAACTTTGAATGTTCGCGAGATACCGTATTTCGATTTGCCGAAACGACGTGGGTGGTGAATAACTGGAATCTCTACAACCCTGGCACCAAGCCAGCTTGCATAGATCGGAACAAAGCGGTGCATTTCGCCATAAAGGCGAACATCTTGAATCACTTCACGACGATAAGCTTTGAGGCAGCAGCCATAATCACTCAGTTTCACACCAGTCATTTTTGAAATCAAACGATTGGCAATCCACGAAGGGATGAGGCGGAGGAACAATTCATCATGACGTTTCTTGCGCCAGCCAGAGACTACGTCATATCCCTCATTAAGCTTATCCAATAAGCGACAGATGTCTTTAGGGTCATTTTGCAAATCAGCATCGATGTGGATCAAGATTTTGCCGCGGGCATAATCGTGACCTGCCGACAGAGCTGGCGTTTTGCCATAATTACGAGCGAATTTAATCACTCGAACTGTCGAATCCTTCATCCATAATTGTTTGATTATCTCGTACGACTTGTCCGTAGAACCGTCGTCAATGAAGATAAGTTCCCATGTGCAGCCAATCTTGGTGAGCGCGTCAATCGTCTGATCGTACAGCGCTTGAAGCGTGTCTTCTTCGTTGCACACCGGAATGATGAGCGAGACGTCGACTGACTTGGTGTCAGGCGCGTTGAGAAAGCCCGGAACGCCTTGAGGAGTGACGGTTTGACCGGAGCGGTACGCGATGGTTGGAGTTGTCTGGATACTTTGCATGTCGGTCATTATAACCATGGCATGCAACACTGTTACCTTGAAAACTTCTTATCCCGCCAAAACGCGCCACCGGGCGGTCGATTGAGCTTATTGACGAAGCGTCACATGAGGTTGCACTAATGAACCTACCTATGGATGGAGAAGATACTTGGATTCGTTATTACTTGGAGACTGCTATCTGTGTGTGGAATTGCCGGTTACCTCAACCTCAGTGGTGCGGAACTAGACCCTCGTGAGCCGCATCTCGCCGAGATGTGCCGCAGCATCCATCATCGCGGGCCTGACGAACGGGGCATGAAGTATATCGGTCCTGCCGCTCTGGGCATGACTCGACTCTCGATTATCGATCTGTCTTCCGGTCAGCAACCGATCGCCAACGAAGACAATAACGTCTGGATCGTCTTTAACGGTGAGATATACAATTTCCAAGAACTACGTGAGCGCTGCCTTTCGCAAGGTCATACATTCCGCACGAAGTCCGACACTGAAGTAATCGTTCACCTCTATGAACAGTACGGCGTCGACTGCGTTCAATATTTAGATGGGATGTTTGCGTTTGCGATCTGGGATATCGCTAAACAGAGATTGTTTATCGCCCGCGATCGCATGGGTGAAAAACCGCTTCATTGGGCAGTCTTCGATAACACATTCTTCTATGGTTCTGAAATCAAAACGATTCTGTCGCATCCAAATGCAAAGCGACAGCTGAATCCAATCGCAATGCAAGAATATCTGGCGATGGAAAGCGTGCCTGCACCGAGCACAATGTTCGAAGGCATTCATAAACTTCCTCCCGCCAGCTATATGTTGATTGAAGGCGGGCAGGTAAAAGTTGAACGTTATTGGTCGCCAGACGTAAAACAGATCAAGATTTCGGAACAGGAAGCTTCAGAACGCTTGTTTGAACTTCTAGATCGATCGGTGAAACTTAGAATGATTTCTGACGTTCCACTGGGAGTGTTTCTTTCTGGTGGTATTGATTCATCCGGAGTCACGGCACTGGCAGCGCGACACAGCAGCCAGCCGATTAAGACCTTCTCCATCGGTTTCCCAGATCAATCATTTGACGAATCCGATTACGCCGAACAAGTTTCAAAACACGTAGGTACTGAACATCACAAAGCGATCTTCACACCGGAACTCGCTTTATCTATGATGGAAGAACTCTGGACCGTGCTCGACGAGCCAATCGCCGACGCCTCGATTTTGCCGACCTACTTCCTCTCCAAAATGACGAGAAAGAACGTAACGGTCGCACTTTCTGGTGAAGGTGGCGATGAACTCTTCGGTGGCTATCCAACCTACTTCGCTCATCGACTTGCTGCGATTTGGCGAGCAATCCCTTCGCCATTCAGGCAGGGTGTTTTCGCACCGATAATCAACTCATTGCCGGTTTCTCTAAATAACCTGAGTTTCGACTATAAACTGAAACGATTCATTTCCTCCGCTGAAGAAGAGACCATGGTCCGCCACTTCAGGTGGATGGGTTCGATTCCGATCGCCCAACACAGTGGCTTGATTAAACGTTCCGCGTTCGACACCGTTGGTGGTGCGCCATATCAAAACCATGACGATCTTGTGGCAAAACTAACTGAGACCAGATGGTTGATGCAGTCGATCAACAGCAATACAAATGTAATCGACGCTGCCATGCGGCTGGACACCAGTTGCTTCCTGGCAGATCAATTGCTCGTCAAAGCAGATCGCGCATCGATGGCAACTTCACTGGAAGCGCGCATGCCGTTTCTCGCTCATCCAGTCGCCGAGTTCGCCCTCTCGTTGCCTGCATCGATGAAGGTGAACAACCTCACGACAAAGTATTTGTTGAAGAAAACTCTCTCGCCGCTCTTGCCTGAGAACATCGTTAAACGTCCGAAGAAGGGGTTTGGAATTCCCGTGGCTAAGTGGCTCAAAGGCGATTTCAAAGTCCTCGTCGACGAGTTTCTAGAAGAAGGTTACATCAAGAGACAGGGCATTTTCGAATGGACCTATCTCAATCGATTGCTCACCGACCACTACGAAGGACGCGCCGATCGTCGCAAGGAATTGTGGACGCTCATCATGTTCCAGAGATGGTGGCACAAATTCTTTGGTTCAACACAATCAATGGATTCGGGTTGCTCGGCTGAAAACAATCTTGTTCTCACGGCGTCATCCGCACATCCGTCCGGGCGTTAGCCACACGGTAACCGGCTTTACTGCCGGTTCCGACATATCACCGGTCTGAAAATTATTATTACCGGTTTCAACAGACTGACTTTGTCAGCTGCAGGGTCAAGGAGTAAGAAATGTCATCAGCGACAATTAAGACCGATCGACAGGCAAAACCGCAACAGCTTGCGCCCTCTGAGAAAAAAATCGGCAAGGAACTACTGGTGGTATCACTGGTATTTATCGCTGCTTCCTGGATTTTCTTCACTGGTCTCGGTGACTTTCCGCTTTTCAATCCGGATGAATGTTTCTACGCCGAACCTGCCCGTGAGATGCTCGAAACTGGCGATTGGATCACGACGACTTTAAACTATGCCGTACGCTATACGAAACCGCCTCTGCACTACTGGGCAACAGCTATTTGCTATTACCTTTTCGGTACCAATGAATTTGCCGCTCGCTTTTTCTCTGCTACCTGCGGTTCCATCATGGTTGCAGCATCCTATTGTATGCTCAACAAATTCGTCGGCATGCGCGCTGGTTTGATCGGCGCTGCAATTCTAATGACCGCACCACTCTACGTGGTGACTGGACGTCTCGGGCTTGGTGACATGACTTTGTCCGCCACCATCGCCGGTGGTCTGTTCTGCTTCTTCACAGCGTTTCGCGAAAAGAGAATTTCGTTTGCATTTATAGGCTATGCCTTACTGGCGTGCGCGGCACTGACGAAGGGTCCGGTCGGCATCGTGCTGCCGGTAATCATTCTCGCCGCGTATCACCTTGCCCGTCGCAACCTCAAAGAAGCGTTCTCCTTTTACAAACCGCACTGGGGTGCATTACTGGCAGCAGCAATAACACTGCCATGGTATGTGGTCGAAACCATAGTCACGAAGGGCGAATATTTCACTTGTTTCATCGTGATGGAAAACTTCCACCGCTTCACCAATGTGGTCAGCGGTCACAAAGGTGCCTGGTGGTATCACGTCGCTGCGGTTTGCGGTGGTTTGCTACCATGGTCGATTTTCTTGCCGCAAGCGCTTTACCGCGCATTGAAACCAGGAGCACCTGATGCGGTGCCATCGGCTGATGGTTCAAACGCAATGGATGCGACAAAGTCTCGCTGGAGCATTCTCGATACCTATCGGAATCTCGACGCCAGACAAGACCTTGCATTATTCGCAGCCTGCTTCGCGATTGTCACTGTAGTGTTCTTCAGTGCCAGCGTTTCAAAACTCCTTTCCTACTGCGTCCCTGCATTTCCGGCTCTGGCAATTTTACTTGCCATCGAAGTCGACAGAGCACTCAACGATGCGAAGTTAAAACGTATCCTCATTCCAGTAGCAATCCTCGCCACCGCTTACGGGATCGGTATTATTATCGAACCGGCGATCGTAAAAATGATTCGCCGCGCACCGGAAAACATAGGCGCCATCGTTAGCGGTTACATCAATGCTGAATTCGCGGCTCTAGCTGTGGCTGTTGGCCTAATTACATTCGGACGTCGAGTCTGGGGTGTTGCCGTTCTTGCAGTTGCCACCATCGGTATCGCCGCCTTTTATGGATACAAAGGCGCTGTCGCGTTTGCGGATAAGACAGAACGTGGACTTCCCGCAATTGCTCGTTTTGCAGCAGCCTCCAATGAACCAATATTTGTGTACAAAGCTCGCCTCCCCTCCCTGCCGTTCTACACCAGAAGAGCGACAGTTATGTCGCCGACGCAGGAGAGACCGATTGCCGGGACCAACCGCTACACCGGCGTAGCAGGGCAGTCTCAACCGCCGAAGGTGATCATTGCCGGTATCAACCTCACCCCTGCCAACAATGATGTGAAGGTCAGCTCAAAAGCGGCTACCACCGGTGGTGGTGCCATGGTAAATGGAAAACCGAAATACGATTACATCACAGGCGAAGAAGTAGAGTACGAAATCAGCCAGAGACCTAGCGCTTACCTGATTACAAAAGCAACTGATGCAGCCAACTTTGAGAACCGTGCCGGTTTCAAAAAGGTGACAAAGTCAGGTTCTTTTGTTCTCTACCGATGGCAGAAACCAACCATCACCCCATAGATCAATCGGCTCGAATTCTGCTTGATTCGTTAACTCTCATGGTGGCAGCATAGTTACATGGTCAATGACAAAGCGAAAAGTTTGTCTGCGAACCGTTTGATTACGTCCAGCATAGCGAGTTTGGAACGCCATTCATCGGGCAATTCTTGTTCGCCATAATACGCGCCGGCGATTTGTCCGTAGACAGCGCCGGTGGTATCAGCATCATCGCCGAGATTTACTGCAAGGAGACAACCATCCTTGAAATTATCTGTTTTGTGGAACGCCCAGAGAGCCGCTTCCAGACTTTGCACCACATAACCGCTGCCCTGAATTTCCGGAGGTTGTCTGGTTTTGAAACTGCCTTTAGCGACTTCTTCAATCTCTGGAGCGAGCGGGCGATGAAGCCAGTAGTCTTTGACCGGAGAAAACTTCTGGGCCAACAGCTCTTCTTTTGTTGCCTCTTGCAACGCACCGACTATCAACGCTGACATATAACGACAAGCGTCGATGCAGAGTTTATTTCCGTGCGTTGTTTTAGAACTCTCTCCGGCCAAGTCCAGAGCCATTGTCGGATTATTAACGAATGCCAAGGGAATTGGCGCAAGGCGCATGATCGAACCATTACCTGCAGCACGTTCCTCATCGATACCCGCCAGCGGCTGCCTCGATGTTTCATAATTCAACAATGCTTTTCGAGTTGTCGTGCCAATATCAAAGCACCAGCCCTGGCTGCTCAGATATCCCTGGTGATACCACCGGAGGTACCGATCCAACTGATCGGCAGGGTTAAATCCACGCGAGTCAATCAAGCTGTCAGCTAAACATAGTGCCATTGATGTATCGTCGGTCCAATCGCCGGGACGCAATCTGAAAACACCACCGCCCGTCATCTCCTCGACTGGATCGAATGAACCAACTTCTTGAAATTCAACCGGTGCACCAACGGCATCGCCAATTGCCAAGCCGAATAAAGATCCACGATAACGTTCAATCAGTTCCAACGCGGATTCCTCAATGAAGTGGCGATGACGCGAATCATTCTTTCAATAGCGCTGCAAATACTTTTGGCGTAATCAGCCATTTGAGGATGCCTGGCATCGTCGGAGGCAGGTCGGCTGCTTCAATACAGCAGACTCCAGCCTTTTGAAATGGCAGAGTAAACTCGAATCCCGCCCCGATTATTTCCTTAACGAGTTCGCCCATATCGGGTTCGTGACCGACCAGAAAAATTTCATGCGAATTCGGATATTTTTTCAAAAATTTAAATACGCTTGCTGATGTCACACCCGGCGCCAAGGCATCGCAGGTTGTCAGTTCGCCACCGAGCTCGGTTTGGATTATGTCTGCGGTTTGTTTAGTCCGAACAAGCGGGCTCGCTACGATCAGGTCAGGAGCCACACCGATCCTCTTCAGCCCACGCGCCACCATTTTCGTTTCATTAATGCCTTCGTCAGTCAACGGTCGTTCCGAATCACGTGTGATTCCCCGAACCAGCCCCTCGGCTGCAATTCCATGCCTGACCAAATAGATCTTCATGCCAACCTCTTAAAAACGGCGCTCGCAAAACGCCAAATCGATCTGTATGGATTGTTCCACCTGCGGTAATATTAAATCAATGAGCGACAAACCTAGATTGATTGGACTTGACATTGGCGACAAACGGATCGGCGTCGCTATCGCTGACCTGCTCGGCGTAACAGCTGCTGGTCTGGAAACTATCGAGCGCAAAAACGCCAAGCTCGACGTCGAACATGTCAAACAGATTGCCGAAAGACATGGCGCTACACAAATCGTCGTAGGGCTGCCTCTAAACATGGACGGCTCGTCCGGCGAACAGGCTGACAAAGTACGATCGTTTGCCAGCAAACTGGCACGGGCGACGGGTTTACCGATCGTGTACGAAGATGAGCGCCTGTCGACCGTTTCGGCTATTCGCACTCTAACCGTCCAGGGTGTAGATACTGGAAGAAACAGAGATATAGTGGACCGGCAAGCCGCTGCGATTATTCTGCAAAAATTTCTCGACCGAAAATCACCACAACCTTCCGCTTAGTTCGCAACGCCGCTTGATAGTCGGTTCTGAACGCCAGGTTTAAAACTTAGCCAATTCGTTCTACTACAACCGTTCACGACTGAGCTCGTCTGCTCACAGCAATAGGTGAACTTGAAACGCGTTACACCGTCTCGGCTCATCGTCGCGGCAATACGACTGTAAACGTGGTGCACTGTCCTTCGATACTTTCCACGACAATTTCACCCAGGTGGGCATCGACAATTTGTTTGCAGAGATAAAGTCCCAGCCCAGTTCCAACGGCTTGTCCTTTACCTTTCTCACTGCGCCAAAAGCGTTCGAACACTTTACTCAGTTCCGATTCATTAATACCAATACCGGTATCTTTAACATGCAGCATGACCTGGTTCGGAGTCTCTTCCCCCCAAAGTTTAACGCCACCGCCTGCGGTGGTGAATTTCAAAGCATTATCCAACAAGTTTAAAACTACTCGCCGCATAGCAAGCGTATCTATTTGCACGCCACCTTGTCCTGGAGCGAGATTGATTTCAAGCACGATGCGTTTTTGATCTGCCACCGCCATTAGTTCTTTCCCACATTCGGTAGCGAGGTCGAAAAGTGAAGCATATTCAAAAGCGAGGTCCGGATTACTGAAGTCATAGCGATAGACTTCGATCAAGTTTTGAACCATTCGAAGCAGCCCCTGGTTACTCCTCCGTACCATTTGTAAAACTTCTGATTGGCTATCATCGACCTCACCGAGGTTTCCATTAATGATCAACTCCAGAGTCCGATCAGCTCCGATTAAAGGCGTTTTCAAATCATGTACCAGTGTCGCAATGAAGTCTTCGCGCTGCTTGTCGACACTGCTATGCTCGTCGACTTCCATGGTGCTAACGCACACGCCAACCACTTCATTCTTCTTATCCTTGAGTGGCCATGCGGCTAAATCCCAATAAAGCGCACGACGATCGTTCCCTTTGGCGAGTTGCACTTTCAGTCCACTGATTTGAACATTTTCGTTGCGTTCCAAAACACCAACTAAAATTTCTTTTGGAAGCAGTGAAATGACTTCATGAAAAGGTTGACCAAGTAAATCGGTAACAGCCATTCCAAGCTGGTCCGCAACGGCTCTACTGGCTTTCGTAATCACTAAATTACGATCCAGCTTCCAAACACCAATCGGAGCGTTGTCCATTGTCGAGCTCTGTTCGAAGACATTCGAATCACGAAAAGCGACGTGCATTCCCCCCCCGCCAACTGCGGGAAACGCACCTGATACAACCGTTGACGGACGAGTCATGGTCGCATCGCCGACGATCGGGAAACTACCGGACTTAGTCAATTTCACGGCAGCACTCGCATCAAGTCGATTCTGCGTGGTTACCGATTCACTTGTATCGGTGCAGCTACCTATGAAGCCTAAGAAGGCGCCATCTTTGCCGATGACAGGAGTTCCGGAATCGAGCAGTCGACGGTATCGTCTATCGAATCTACGCATCCGATACTCAACGTGAAAGCTGCTCCGTTCTTGCAAAGCCCGATCGTAAGCGGCTTGGAAGCGCTGACGATCCTGAGGATGGATTCCGATAAGCCAGCCGCCATACTGC
Source organism: uncultured Candidatus Obscuribacterales bacterium (assembly GCA_964600935.1). GTDB lineage: Bacteria > Cyanobacteriota > Vampirovibrionia > Obscuribacterales > Obscuribacteraceae > JADYXR01. Next base: position 23,161 of record CAZRMH010000025.1, on the reverse strand, counting down.
AAGGCTTCGGGGCTGGTGCCTGTAAACTCCCCCCACTTGCGACTGAAGAATGTTCGTGTGCCATCCACACCAGCCATCCACACCATCTGTGGTGCAGTGTTCGCTAAGTGATTAACCCGTTCAGTCAGGTCGATCAATGCTTTGTCTTTCTCAAAAGTGTCGGTCAAATCGCGGAAATTGACCATTACTCCAATGATGCTGCCTGAGCGGTTTCGCAAAGGCGAATAATAAGGTTGATAATAACGCCGCTCTCCCCGGGTGAGAAAACTTTTGCGTTCTCCTGCAAACGAGCGACCGACCGCAGCCATCGAAATTTCACGATCAAGCCCTTCAAAAGGAAGCTCCTCGATGGCGAGTTTTCCGAGCACCTCATGCCGCTTTCGTCCGACCATTCTTTCCATCGCATGATTCCAGAGCAGTATGCGATTGTGAAGATCGAGAGCGACAATTCCATCAAAACTATGAGTGAGAACGAAATCACTGATTTGCGAAACCATTTGCACCGAAGCAACCGCACGTTCAGCCACGCGACCAACTGTTCGAGCAACCTTATCAGTCGACAAATCATCAAACGACAGCACATCGGCCGCGCCCAATCTGATCATCTTCAAAGCCGTGCTTTCACTATTGTCCTTTGTTAGATAGATAACGCTGCTTCGCGGCGCGGTTGTTCGAATCCTACCGATGGCTTGACCGGGATTGTCATTGACAATCAAATCCTCCACCAGCAAAACCACATCGATGTCATCGGTCTTCAGCTGGTGCAAACAATCCCGAGCCGTATCTGCGTACTCAAGCGCACCGCCAAAACCGTTCATACTCTCGGAAATTTTCACGTACATATCCTGACCGCCACCAGCGACCAGAACTTTCATGTTTGTCGATTCACCGTCCACTGACCGCCTCATGCGCACACAGGCGCTGATGCCGCCTCGTAGACTATATACACGGTGAAGGCGCAACTATATCGAGACATTAAGAACAGATGTTCTATATGATCCAGGTTATCGAAGAAGTAAAGACGCTCAAAGGGGGCTGTCGGTCAGCCTTGCTGGTGGTCGGCAAAACTTAAGCAGGTCTAAACTTTGCGGCTAAGTGGGTTAAGACAATGCAACCATGCCAATAGGATGCCCAAAGATAAGTTATAATCACTGGTCTAGCTGATCCGGCAATCTATGGACAGCGCCTCGGGGAGAACAAAATGAGTCCGCTTTATATCGCAATTCTGATACTCACGACAATTTTAGCGATGGCAATGATCGCTCTGGTTCTTTTGCACTCGCCAAAAGGCGAAGGCATGGGCGGAATCGGCGGAACCGCCACGCTGTTTACCGGCAAGCGCGGAGCTGAAGCGGGGATCGACCGAGTGACTTGGATTATCGCTTTCTCGTTTCTGTTCTGCTGCTCAGTGCTCGGGTTCGGGTTCGTACGGTAGAGCTGATGCCTTCTTTTCAGCTTCCTACGCAAGAAGAAAAACACGCTTACGTGCATGAGCAATTCGAGCGTATCGCCGCTCGCTATGATCTAGCCAATGATGTCATCAGTATGGGTATGCACAGGTTTTGGAAAAAACTGGCTGTCGGAATTTTGATAGACGGACCGATTAGCGGCGACAAAACCAACAAACAAAAACGTCTGTCAGGAAAATATCTGGACGTTTGCTGCGGAACCGGCGACCTCGCAATTAGAATTGGCGAGCAACTGGGCAAAGATGGCGAAGTCGTAGGTTTAGATTTTTCAGGAAATATGCTTGACGTTGCCAAACAACGCGCAGCCAAAGATGCATCCTCATTGAAGCCGAAGATGAGCTTCGTGCAAGGCGATGCGCAAAGCCTGCCGTTTGCCGATGATACCTTCGATGGTGCAATCATAAGTTTTGGATTGAGAAACCTGACCAGATTCGATCAAGGCTTGAAAGAAATGAGTCGCGTGGTGAAGCCAGGCGGAATCGTTGTCAATCTAGATCTCGGACGCGCCCAAGGTCTACTGTTCGCCCCAGCTTTCAAACTATACTTCCGCCACATTGTTCCTATCATTGGCAGCGTGATTCAAAACGATCGCAAGGCCTACACATACCTCCCTGAATCGAAGAGTACCTATCCCGACCCGGAAGGCATAACAAAATTATTTCAATCGGTTGGACTCGAAAAGGTCCAGCACCTCAAGCTTTCCTCAGGAAGTGTTGCTCTCCACGTTGGCGTCGTCGCTAAGTAAGAAACCATTGCATGGCACCGCCTACGGTGCAAATGCTCAGAGGATCTGTATTCAGCAATCATGACATCAGAGGAACATCAATTATTATCGCGCGACGCGACAGATGCGACAGAGGCCCAGCGATTATTCAACGCGGCGAGAACCAATTCGCTGATGATTATTGCAGGCGATGTATCGGCCGATAAGCATGTCGGAAAGATGTTGGCTCGTCTAAATGAAGTCGCGCCGAATCTGAATATTTGGGCTGGTATCGGCGGCGATTGCATGATGGAAGCTGGTATCGAACCAATTTTTCATCTTCGCGATACAAACGTCTTCGGCGTAATGAACGCCATTCCCGTGGTTCAAAAAATCATGGCGCGCCGAAAAGTAGTTGAGCAGGCGATTATCGACCGTAAACCCGATGTCATTCTCATGGTCGATTACGGTGCATTCAACCTGAGAGTGGCAAGAACTATTCGAAAGAAAATCCCAGACCAAAAAATTCTTTTCTTCATCTCGCCACAAGTTTGGGCGTCCAGACCGTTTCGAATCAAAACAATTGCAGAAAACATCACGAAGATGCTCGTGATTTTTCCGTTCGAAGAAGAATTGTTTAAGAAGGCAGGCGTCAATGCGCGCTTCGTCGGACATCCATTACCTCGGCAAATCCCAGATGATAATGAGCTAATGAGCCGCGAAGAGTTTGCAAAAGCTCATGGCTTAGATGCTCGAAAACCAATCATAGCAGTGCTTCCCGGCTCTCGCCGAGCAGAGGTACGCGAGCATTTACCGATTTTGTTAAAAGCAGCGCAGGAAATTCGGCGCGCGCGACCAGAAGTTCAGTTCGTTATATCGAAAGCCAACGACGACCTCAGCGCAACCTTCGAAAAGGCTCTGTCAGCCCAAGATATGGATTTGTCCAAGGACAACGGAATTGTCTTAACTTCTGGAAAGCAGAACTATAATATGTTTAAGAATTCCGATATCGTTTGGGCAAAATCAGGCACGACGACGCTCGAAGTAACGCTGTTCGGCAAGCCCATGCTGGTGTTTTACCGCGGAAGTTGGCTGGAATTCTTTGTTGTATTGATTGTTAAAACAGTCCAGAACGTCGGTTTACCGAACATTCTTGCCGGTCGCAGAGTGGTTCCTGAACTTTTACAACTGGATTGTAGACCCCAACAATTCGTAAGATATACATGCGACTTGCTCGATGTCCCCGGTCTGCGTGAGGAAGTCTCCACCGAGCTTCGCGAATTGACCAGACAACTGGGAGAGGGTGACTACATCATTAACTGTACTGATGAAGTCCTCGAAGCAATGAGCACTCACGAAGGTAACTAAATTGCTAACCACCCGCGAAAAAGAAGTAGAGAAGCAAGAGGTACAAGAACAGGTGAGCAAGATTCGTTCACTGCAAAATCTGTTCTCGCCAAAACACGCAGAACTCTATCTCAGACTTCTCAAATATATCAAGCCGTACCGAACAATGTTCATCGTCGGCTTGGTCGCAGCAGTGCCATCAGGCGCTATGGACGGTGTGATCGCATTTCTTGCCGGTCAGGGTCTGCAGCAAATTCTTGTCGAAGGAAAACACAATCTAGTTTATTTAGTTCCAGTCGCAGTATTGGCAGTCGCCTTTTTCCAGGGTCTGTTCAGATTTTTCGAATCGTATTGCATTCGCTACGTCGGCGCCGCTGCAATACGCGATATGCGCAACGACATTTTCAGACACCTCGAATCGCAGCCTCTACTGTACTTCCTGCGCCAATCATCCGGCGTTTTGATCGGCAGAATGTTCAATGACGTAAACATTATTGAAAACGCAATTTCGCAAACATTCCAAACAATGATCAGCCGCGTCGTCACGCTCCTGTCACTGTCTGCGGTGCTACTCTTTCAAAGCTTCTGGCTCAGCGTTATCGCACTATCGATTCTCTCACTGATTGTGTTGCCGGTATCAGTACTCGGCAAGCGCATTCGCAAATCCTCAAGAGAAGGTCAGCAAAACGTAGGCGACCTCGTTTCTGTTCTTTCCGAATCGATTCAAGGTGCAAAGATCGTTCAATCATTTAATTTGGAACAGTTTCAAACCGATCGCTTCAAAGATACGAATGAAAACTTCCTGACGAACCAGGTGAAGTCGATCAGAGCAGAGGCAATGATGTCGCCGATTCTGGCGATGATCGGAGCAACTGGTATCGCTGCCGTTATCTGGGTGGCGGGCTATCAAGTTCTGCACAACCATATGACGCTCGGCGCACTGACATCCTTCATCATTGCATTGTTACTGCTCTACTCGCCGATGAAAAACATTGGTCGTATCAATGGAGTACTCCAGCCTGCATTGGCAGCTGCAGAACGGGTGTTCGAAGTTCTAGACCAAGAATCTGATCTTAAGGAATCACCGACTGCGGTTGTACTGCCTAACGGTCCCCACAAAATCGAATTCAGAAAGGTTTTCTACCAGTATCCTGGCAATTCGAACTTGATACTTTCCGATGTAAGCTTCAGCATAGATCCAGGCAAGATGGTTGCGCTAGTAGGGCTCTCCGGCTCCGGCAAATCTACGATGGCAAACCTTGTTCCTCGATTCTTTGACCCCATATCCGGTGGCATCTATATCGACAACCGATCAGTCGCTGACTATACGTTCCAAAGTTTGCGTGGAGAAATTTCGGTCGTCACTCAAGACAACTTCCTGTTCAATACGACCATCGGTGAAAACATCAGACTCGGCAAATTGTCCGCCACCAAAGAAGATGTCATAGAAGCGGCCAAAGCGGCTTACTGCCACGACTTCATCATGGAACTGCCAAACGGCTACGAAACCGAAATCGGCGAACGCGGAGTGAGATTGTCGGGTGGACAGCAACAACGAGTTGCCATCGCCCGCGCCATCTTGAAGGATGCTCCGATTTTGATTTTGGACGAAGCAACAAGCGCACTCGATAACGAATCAGAGGCAATCGTTCAAGAAGCACTGAACAATTTGATGAAAGCAAGAACAGTTATCGTGATTGCTCACAGACTCTCAACCGTACGCCATGCTGACGTGATCCTGGTTATGGACAAAGGACAGATTCTCGAATCTGGAAATCACGATGAGCTCGTCGCCAAAGGCGATACATACGCACGACTCCTGCAAGCTCAATTCGAGAGACCGACCGAATAACATTTCAATTGCCATTGCATTCTTTGCTCCAACCGGATTGCAGCTTTACTCACTAAGCGCCGCTTGAAGCCACTCAGCCGATTTCGCCACTCGTGCTTCGCTAATTTGGGGTGCCGCCTCAGCAAAACGTCGCTAATGGGCACGCCATGCGGCTTCCGCTCTCCACATAGATGTTGCAAGCGACGGGATAATTTTTCTGCCCTTGAAGCTCTCATTGAACTGGCTATGAGAGCTTGAGCTTAGAAATTCAAAGAGACTCCAATCCACAAGGTTGAAACTTAGATTAACTTCTCAGCACAATCACTTTACTTCCTCACGGTTGACCATTAAATTCACATAATTGGATAAGATGTAGACTTATCTTTAAAAGCGTTGAGGCGAGAGTCGAATGTCGAAGCGGAAAAAAAGCAGCGAGTTCAGTGTAGACGTTGCAAAACAACAGGCCGCTAAGTCCTCGCTAAAAAACTTTGGGGTTTCCCGTCCCGGCAGAGATGAGACACAAGGTTTTAAGCCCGCCGATCTTTGGGGTGCTGGTGACGATGGGGCTTCTGACGCGGAGTCATCGACAACGACTTCGGAGGCTTCCAGAATTCAGCCTTCGGTTCCTGAATCCGGACCAGGCGCACAACAAGCGTCTCCCGAGGCTACACCGCAAGAGTTTCAACAACAGCAACAACAAGTTGATCCTTTGCAATCCGCGCCGGAGCGACCTCAAACAGCGCCGCAAAATTTCGAGCAGACAGCTCGGAATTCAGAGCATGCAAGGGAGAGCCAAACAGCCGAGGTTTCGCCGGCCCAACCTAAGAAAAGAAGCAAACGTCAGTCTGTTTTACAACAGGTGACCGGACAGGCTTTACCTAGCCCGACGCAGCCCGCAGCAGAAAAGCGACCGCAAATTGAGTTTGACTTACCGTCGTCAAATAGTCCTAAGACTGCGATGTTCGAGATACCGAAGTTCGCGGACAATCCAGCAGCAGCCGCCGCTATCAGCCCACCAGCAGCCGATCAACGAGCTGGAACTGTTGAGATGGAGATACCGGTTCTCGATGTCGTCGAAGTTTCCGTTGCACCAGAACAAATTAAAAGGACGATGGAGATGGAGAATCCTCCAGCGATGGCGTCGGAGGAACAGATCCAACATATTGAACCAATTGCTGAATTTACAACAATGGCAGAATCCTTAGTTCTCAATAAGACTGAAGAAAGCAGCCAAGCACAACAAGAATTCGCTCAATCAACTTTTTCTATCGAAATTGTGGATCCACGGCAAGCAGCAGTCGATGCGTTCGGCGCTTATGTCACATCCGTCCAAGCAGTAATAGAACCGCAGCAAAATTACACGGAACCGGCTGCAACAGAACAATACCTTTCACAACCACCCCAGGGCTTCGAAGAAGCCGATAAAGGTTTCGTCCAACCGCAGTACATCGAGCCTCAATACGTCGAGCAGCAGTACGTCGAAGCAGAATTACAAGAATACGTACCCGAACATCACCCATACTCCGAACAACACCCACTCCGGCAGACGCCTCAGCAACCAGAATCGCAGCCCGCCGCGTTTGTCGATCCGCAACTTCAATCGTCGCAGCCGCATATTGAACCTCAGTACTTCCAGCCCCATCATAACGATGAACAGCAGCCGAATGCCGAATTTCAGTTTACGGAAACGCCTCCGAGCCAACCTTGGGTTGAACCCGATGCACGCCCTGCGGCAGACCAATATCCCGGTTTAGAGCCGCCGTACACGCAGACTAAGACAGTCGACGCTGCATCTCAAGCGTACGTACATCCAGCACAGGAATCTGCTCAGCAGCAAGCCTACACTCACCCAATACAGGATTCAGTGGAACCAGTTCATGTATACGTTGAGCCGCTAAATTCCCGGGTCAGTGAGCCTGTGCACATTCATGTAGAACCAGTCATAGAGCCAACAAGAAGCTTCGTTGAACCACTCAAACCGCGCGATTACACTGATGTTTTAGCAGCGGCTCGCGCGGAAGCGCAGGCACCACCGGTGGTGGAGGCAATGAAGACCATGGAGCTGGATCGCCCCACTGCGGTAGCCAGAGGCTTGCGAATGCGCAAAGCAACTATCGTTCAAGAGTTCGATATTACAAAACTGCTTAAGGAAACCGAGACACAAACGCAAAAGGTTCTAAATCTCGAACCGGAGCAAAAATTCGACTCGGCAATGCACTATTTCTCCGCAGCGGCTGAGCGCATGACTTACACTGCGGAGCTTCGATTCAGAGCAAACTATACGCCAGAGCAGAAAAAAGCTCAAACAGCAGCGCCACCACCAGAAGCGTCATGGAATCAGGTTTCTGACGATGCTTCCAGCGGATCAAACAATACCTTTGGTTTCAAATTTTTAAACGACTTCGAGCCTCCGTCGACGCCACTTCCAGCGGTGCCGCAAAGAGGCAGCGCATTCAATATGCTCGATCTGATCGATGAGGGCTATAAAACCGTACAACCGAATCCAACGTTTGCGCAGACACGTGGACCGGGCAAAGTCGAAGTCGCGGTTGACTGGGTCAACAACGGCGGCAGACTGCCCGCATCCAGAGAAGGACTTGGTGGCAATCTCGGTGGTGGAACAAAACCACCGGCGAATGCGTTTAAGAAAAACTGGTTAAAGAATAAGTGATTCGAAATTCAAGGATTGAGTAGCATCACAGGTGCTACCATACGCCCTATGACAAAATTCAATGCCCTAATAGCGACTCTTGTAGTTTCGACGTTGTTAATTCACACAGCCGCGCCTTTAGAGGCCAAGTCCGAAGCAGAGAAACCAACAACGTTTACCAATTTCAAACGATTATCAGATCAGGCCATCCTGACTCCACGTCCTGGTAAGTTTGATTCCGTTGGTGCATTCAATCCGGCTGCTGTAAAATTGAAAAACGGCAATTTCGTGATGCTGTATCGAGGTCAAGACGACAAAGGCGTTTCGAGAATCGGGTATGCCGAGAGCAAAGATGGTGTGAATTTTTCGAGAAGAGATGAACCAGTGCTTACACCATCTCAGCCAGACGAAAAAAATGGAATTGAAGACCCGCGTTTATCTCCAAGTCTTGTGGAACCTGGTCAGTGGGATTTAACTGCCACCATATATAATACTGACGCTCAGCTAGTTTTGTTTCGTTCGAAGGACCTGCTCAATTGGCGCCGCATCGGCATTATGATGCCCGCAAAGAAGGGCACGTGGAACGTCAACTGGACTAAATCAGGCGCGATAGTCCCGAAGAAAATAAACAAGAAACTGTGGATGTACTACATGGGTGATGCAAAAGACGGAAGCGATCAAACGGGAGTGGCCAGCTCCACAGATGGTGTCAATTGGAAAGATGCGACAGATCGCCCGGTACTGCCGCGGCGCCCTGGCAAGTTTGATTCGCGAGTGGTGGAACCTGGTCCTGCCCCGATAATTACGAAAGATGGAATTCTGCTGTTGTACAACGGTGCTGATCACTCCCTAACCTATAAAACCGGCTGGGCGCTATTTGACAAAACCAACCCTACTAAACTTATCGCTCGATCGGACGAACCGATTTTCCAACCTGAAATGGAATGGGAAAAGAAAGTCGCTTCCGACACCGTTCATCAGGCACCGAATGTGGTGTTTGTCGAGGGGCTGGTAAAGGATGGCAAGCGGTATCTAATCTATTACGGAGCAGCAGATTGCCGTGTCGGAGTCGCGTCCTGCGTGCTAGAATCTGTCGCCGGAAAGTAGACTGTGTTAGAGGCGATCGCCTCGAATTCACATATCCGGAAGATTGCCGTCACTTGAAAAGTGACCGTTCCGACAGGAGGGTACACCATGCCACATATGATTGAAGCAGCGAAGACCGGAAGAGCAAGTTGCCGCAGCTGCAAACAGACGATTGAGAAAGCGACTTTACGCTTTGGAGAGGAAGTTCCAAACGCCTTCTCGCCTGGCGAAATGACCTTCCAGTGGCATCACCTCAAGTGCGCTTCAGAGAAGCGTCCAGCAGCCCTCAAGCAAGCGCTCGAAATTACTGAACTCGAGATCCCTGAAAAGGACGAACTTCTGAAAACTTGCGAAATTTCAGGTAAGAATCAAAAACCAACAAATTTTCCATATGCTGAACATGCACCAACCGGTCGCGCTTCATGTATGGGTTGCAGCGAAAAGATCGAAAAGGGCGACTTGCGGGTTGCCGTCGAAAAGGAAATGGACGCAGGTTCATTCCAGGGTAAGAGTGCGGGCTATTTGCATCCGGCTTGCGCACCTGATCACACCGGTGAAGACGCGGTAGAGCTGTTTGAGAAAATCAAAGCAAACACACTCAACCTCGAAGCGGGCGACATGGAATCTCTCGAAGAAGAAATTTGCGGTTAGTTTCGTTCGTTAAAAAAATACGGAGACCCGCATGGAATCGACTGATACAAAACTGCCGGCGCATATTTTTCTGGACGAGCGCAATATCCCGTACGAGATTCGAACATTCCCTCCGACCACGGAGAAAGGCGCCGCCGCTGTCGCCGCCGCTCTCGGTTTTCGCGAGCGACAAATGATCAAAACTCTGATTTTTCAAACGGACAAATCTGAAAAATCTTTGATAATGGTAGGTGCTGATCAAAACGCCATATCCGGACGATTGAAAAAAGCGTTAGGCTCGCGAAATATTTCGATGGCGCCACCCGAAGTGGTAAAGGAAACAACGGGTTACGTTATCGGTTCGATCCCACCTTTTCACTGGCAACCAGAAGGCTTCCGAAACTTTTTGGATGAATCCCTCATGGAAGAAGAGATGCTTGGTGTGGGTGCCGGAATCTGGGGCAACGAAATTCTGATCACACCTCAAAATCTCGTAACCGCAACCAACGCGATCGTGTTTAATCTCTGTCGTGCTGAACCAGCAAGCTAGCAAATCGATTTATGGTGCAGAAGTACGGTGGACATCAGGTGTGTTAAACGCAAAGCCGGAAATAGACCAAGGATCATTTACTGATACCATTTTTGGTGCACCACGTTGTCACAGCTTTAGTGAATCGACTAAAGAATCTACTCGGCGTACCGAGCGCAATCATCGATTTCTGCGTTAACTCGTGAGCATGATCTTTGGAAACCGACACAGCATTTTTGCCGGCTTTCTTACTGGACTTCAACCCGGATTTCGTCAATTCGAGCACTTGTTCCAGCGTTGAAACCTCCAGCGGAAGCCTTGCAACACCTATACTTATAGTCGCCTTGATCAACCCACCGTCTTTCGAGACAGGCGAGGCAAATACCGCCTCTCTTATACGTTCAGCACACATGACACCATTCTCGAGACTGGTCGAAGGAAGAAAAATCATGAACTCGTCACCACCAATCCGCCCAACCCAGTCCGAGGTGCGGAGGGTATCTTTCATTGCCTTCGCTACGTTTTTCAAAACCATATCGCCACCGGCATGCCCGTAAACATCGTTGATTCCTTTAAAGCTATCGAGATCTACCAACGCTGCGATTACTTCGGTTTGATTTCTACGAGCTAATGCAAGTTCTCTTTCGAGAATAGTTTCTAAACCTCTGCGATTTAAAAGTCCTGTCAAAGGATCTGACTTAACCAGTTCTTCCAATCTGTTGGAACTCTTTTCCAACTCAGAAAGCATCAACTTAAGTCTCTGTTCGGTAGATTTCTGCGTGGTCAAATCGGTGAAGATATGGATGAGATGAGGCTCGTCACCTTCTTCGAAAGAATTCGTAGCAACGGAAACGGGAAATTGAACACCGCCTGCACCGCGAACATAACATTCAAACTCCGTTCCTCTGACTAATGCGGTCAGATTTACCGTTGGGAAAATATCCTGGATACGTTGTCCCAGAAATTGCATTTGATCAAAATTGAATAAGCGCTCTGCCTCTTCGTTGGCAAATTCAATAACACCATCTGTGGTGGTTATGAAAATAGGACGCGGCGCATTGTTAATGACGTGTCGAACCATTGTGGCCGATGCTCCAAGACCTGTATAACTTGACCTTGGGCTCAACTCACCGGTACGCCTTATCCGGTGGTGCCCTGACTGGTCTTGCCGCATGCCCTCGAAGCCGAGCTCTTTTCTGATTTTGGTCCAGGCTTGATCGTCGCCGAGTGCGCTTAACATTTGCGTATCGGCAGGCTCTTGGACCTCTTTCTTTTCGACCATGAGATGTCTGAGTTTGCTTGAAACGAGAACAACCTCACCACTTAAGGCCAACTTAAGTTCATTGACTATGCGCGGAATCGATTCGATATTAGCGTGTTTGCAAAGATATCCGTTGCATCCTTTCTCGAGAGCTTCGCGCCCGTCTTCTGAATCAAGTGAATTAGTGAGTACAATAACCGGACCTTGAAAGTCGAGCTGTTCTCTAAGTTTCTCGAGAATGACGAGGCCCATTTTGGTTTCGGGTGCATATCCTTGTTTGTAGGGGAGCATCACGTCGAGAATAATTGCGTCGACAGCTTTCATATTACTTTCACGAGAACAAAACGCTTTTGCTTCGACGTACGAACCGCAGCGAGCTGCGATCTTAAATTCGTTGTCATCGCACAAAGAATCACAGAGCACGTCTCTGAAAGAAACATCGTCGTCGATAATCAGCACGTTTTTTGGAATGACACCGACCTCTCGGTTCGCTTTCTCCAGCATTGGATAGGAGGATCTATCACCCCGCAAGAGCGGTTCCTTGCCGGCGGCGTCGGTATGATCGTTGGATATTCGATACATGCTTAGTAAACGCTCCCCTAGTTTAACCCCACGAGGTTTCTTCAAGCTTCCTGGACCAGAGACTCTTGATGTAGCGTATATAGGACGGTCCAATGACAAATTGCCAGGCGAACGAACATTAAATCACTGCGCGCGAAAAGCGTGACAGAATGGCTTAAGTGACCAAGTAACGACACTACAAATGGTGCGCTGAAATGCAGCCATTGCCTGGCCAGCAACTCTCATATTAAGCACCACTTGATGGAACAGCCGAACTCGTCCAGCTTTACTGTTTCAATGACTCAAGGTGAGTCAATCTAGGGCTTTTGAACTCTATCGCAACGGGTTGTGAGGGCAGCTCCGATTAGACGGGATGCACGCCGTGCTTTTTCTTGAGTCCGGTCACTTCTTTGGTGGCATAAGCATTGAACCGACCGATCAATTCATTTCGCAATTTGTCCGGCACCACCATTTGATCAACGACCATTTCGGCTGCGAGCTTGTAGATGTCGACGTCTTCGCGATACTCCTCGCGTTTCTCTTCGACAAACTTAGCACGCTCATCTTTGTCTTCGATTTCCATAATCTTGTTGAAGAAGACTGCGTTAACAGCAGCTTCTGGTCCCATAACAGCGATCCAGGCAGTAGGCAGAGCAAGGCAGGCATCCGGCTCAAACGCTGGTCCACACATCGCGTATAAACCGGCTCCGTAAGCCTTTCTGATGACGACCGAAATCTTTGGGACGTTCGCAGCGGACATTGCCGAAATCATTTTGGCACCGGCGCGAATGATACCATCGCGTTCAACTTTTGTTCCGATCATAAATCCTGGAACATCAGCCAAAAATAGCAATGGGATGTTGAATGCGTCACAGAGATACATAAAGCGAGCGCCTTTGTCAGCAGAATCTACGAACAGCACGCCACCTTTGACCTTCGGCTGGTTAGCGAGAATTCCAACCGCGCGACCACCGATTCTAGCAAAGCCGGTAATCAGTTCCGGCGCGAAAAGTTTTTTCATTTCGAAAAACGAGTCTTTATCAATGATTCGTTCGATCACCTGCATCATATCGAACGGAATATTTTCCTTTTCAGGAATCACTTGATCGAGTGTCTTTTCAAATTCTTTAGCATCCAAAGTCGGAAGAACATCGATTTCTTCGTGACAATTTGTCGGCATAAATTTCAGATATTTTTTGCAAAGATCGATTGCTTCTTCTTCGCTTTGAACGAGTACATCGCCGCAACCACTCACGCTGCAGTGCATGCGGGCACCGCCCATTTCTTCAAGTGTAACTTTCTCGCCGATAACCATTTCGGCCATGCGGGGCGACCCCAGATACATAGAGGCGTTCCCGTCGTTCATTATGACGATATCGCAGAACGCTGGAATATAGGCACCACCCGCAGCGGATGGACCAAACAACAAACAAATCTGAGGGATAAAACCAGACAATTGAACTTGATTGTAGAAAATCTTTCCAGCGCCACGACGACCTGGAAACATCTCGACTTGATCAGTAATTCTGGCACCGGCAGAATCGACCAAATAAATCAAAGGAACGCGAAGTTTCTGCGCCGTTTCCTGAATGCGAATAATCTTTTCGACTGTTCTCCAGCCCCATGAGCCGGCTTTGACAGTTGCATCGTTTGCCATAAAGCAAACGGTTTTACCGTCGATTTTACCGACACCAGTTATAACTCCATCAGCAGGCAGTGTCGGATCGACGTTATTAGCGAACGCGCCGTCTTCGACTTCAAAACCTTCATCGAGCAGCAAGCGAAGCCGCTCTCTGGCGAAGAGTTTTTTATCCTCTTTTAGTTTCTCGTGATACTTCGGTGCACCACCGGCTCGAATTCGGTCGTGAGCTTTGTTGAGTTTTTCGCTCTTGCTGTCGGTCACTTTCTGATCCTTCACTTTGACTTCCATCCTGATTCACCTGTTCAATGATTTTCCTGGAACTGCCCAAGAGCCGCTTGGCATCCACGAAGGCGCCAAGACTATCCAACACCAGCATTCTACTAATAGAAATGCGAGTCACCCGATTTATACCAATTCATTTCAAAATGATAGACCTAGATTTAATCGATATAATGAGCCCTAGTAGCCGGGCATACTCACAGGAGCTATCGTGACAACCAATTCCTCGTCTCGCAGGGAATTTCTCAAACAAGCAGCCTTACTTCTAGCTGGTCTGGGCGGCTCGACTGCGCTCGGTGGCTACCACAACAGAGCAGAAGCGCGCTCAGGTTACAAACTAGGTCCCTGGACGGGAGACGATTTTACAGTCGGACACAGACTCCGCGACGGCAGAATTCCGAAATTTCCAACTCAGGCAACCGAAAAAGCTGACTTCGTGATCGTCGGAGGCGGCTTGGCGGGGCTATCGTGCGCTCACTACTTACGTGATTCGAAATTTCTCTTACTCGAACAGTATGAAGACCTCGGTGGACACGCCAGAGGGGGCAGCTATCAGGGCATCGACTATTCCTATGGATCTGCATATTTAGCCACGGTTGAAGGGGCAATCGGTGAATTACTCAACGATTTGAGTTTAAAACCATTGCAACTGGATGACTCAAAATTCGCCTGGCACGAGGACGGGAAGTGGCTTCGCGGTTTCGAAGGCTCCAGCGACAACGTAATCTTTAAGGAGTTCAAACGTTTCAAAAGTCAAAATAGTTCATTTTGGAACAAGTGGAACGGGCTGTATCCAGCGCTAAAAGAGCTTCCTGAATTATTGAAACTTGATGATGTTTTGATGGAAGAAACTCTCAAGGGTTACGATCCGCGATTCATCGCTCAGGTCGATGGATTCATCAAATCGAGTCTCAATGGTGGCATCAAGAGCGTGTCCGCATTGTCCGGTCTATCGACAATGGAAGATATTTTTGCGCCCACCCACATTCTCCCAGGTGGTAATCCGGCAATCACTCGAGAACTTTCCAGACGTCTTAAAGAGTCCCATGGAGAGCAGGTAAAGACAGGATCCTTCGTTTGGGACATCCGCTTGAGGGACAATGGTGCCTTGGTCACCTATGAGTCACAAGACGGATCAATTCACATGGTCGATTGTAGGCACGTAATTTTTGCGATACCACAAATGGTGGCAGCCCGAGTAGCACGGAACTTGCCGGACAAGGCGAAAGCAGCCATGTTCCGTTTTCGCTACGGATCTTACGCGGTCGCGAATATATTGATGAAGAAGCGAATATTTGAAGGCTCCTTCGACAATTACTTACCATCTCCTTCTGAAATCGGTGACATCACGATCGCTGAAGCACCATACATCATGAACGGTTCATACAAACCGGAAATGGGTTCTGTCCTGACAGTATATGTCCCTTATGACGCAGGTTCGCAGGGACGAACTTTGCTGTTCCAGGGTGACAAGAAGAAGCTCACATCGAGCTACGTAAATCAGTTGATAAAAACAATTCCGGTCTTAGACGGAAAAATAGATGAAGTGATCTTGTCGCGGTGGGGTCATGCCCTGGCTGTTGCTCGTCCTCAATATTTTAAATACGTGGGCGAATTGATGTCATTCGAACAAGACTCGTTATCATTCGCACATTCCAGCGCACACGGGCTTCCCAGTGCCGAGGCGGCGGTTCAAGGCGCTTTCCATGCTTCACAAAAGGCCAGAGCAATCAAAACCAGTGCAAAACCAATTTATTCAATCCCTAAATTGAGCGAAGTCTCTGGATTAGACAACAAAATGTCATTTGCTTTCGTCCAACTGATCGTGATTGTTAGCCTGGTACTGTCCACGATGGCACCGGCGTTTGCAAATCTCAACACTACCGATGGTGCAGTGGTCGAAAGCCGACATCCCAATGAAATTGTTCGGTCCTAATTAGATAACGGTCTTATGGAGATTAAAGCTTGTTCTCGACAAGGAAATCAAAAATCGCGTTGCTTCTGCTGGTTCTAGCTTCGACTGCAACTTTTCACACCCGAGTTAGCGCAAAAGCGCCGCCGAAGCGTCAGCCTCTAATAACTGCCGTGAGCAAAAACGTCAAGGCGATCGATGCTCTCTCTGTCAATGGTGTCGCGGCCTTCGGCAATGTCAACGGTGAGAACGTGCGAGGCACTTTCTTACCGTTTGTAAAAGCCTACGGACTCGGTCACGAATTTGGCATGGTGAGCGGCGATATCCTCCTTATGATCAACAACAAAGTTACCGAATCGCCTGAAATTACGAAACAGCTAATCACCGAATTTAGTGGCGTGAAATCAACCGTCAAATTCGCAAGACAGGAAGGCAATGTTCTCGTCGTACACGAATCACCTGCATTTTGGGTGATAACCACCGCCGGTAGTGACGACATGTCTTCACCCGGAAGCGACAGTATGGGTTCTTACGGCAAAGTCACACATGCACCTCCTGTGAAAGTAAGCGCTGAAGAACTGGAAGACCTCATGATGCAAATGGTAAATAACGCTCGTACGATGAACGGCAATTTGCCAAAACTCAAGAAAAGCACCACCCTTTCTCTTATGGCGCGTACCTATGCCGAAGACATGGCAAAACGGAATTTCTTCTCACACAAAAATCCTGAAGGATTAGGTATGGTTGAACGAGGCGCCGCAGTGGGTGTTACGAATCACATCGCTGAGAATTTATCGAACAACCGCAACAACCTGGAATTGCGAGAACAAGTCAAACAATGCCAGAAAATGATGATGGATGAACCGGCCAATGTTCCTGGAAATCACCGGTCGAATATACTCGATCCGGAAACCAAATCAGTAGGCGTTGGTGTCGCTTTCCCCACAAAAGGTGGTGTAATTACCGTACAAGAATTTTCACACGACGATATCCCTTAGAAACAAAATACATCGTTCGACCGACCGCGCCGCTACATACGAGACCACAACAAAGAGAGATCGCAATAGGATTTTACGAAGTCCAAGCAAAATGGTTTAAATTGCTACCAGTAAAACCAGGAGATTGAATGAACGCTTCAAGAGTTGGAAAGTTATTGATTTTAATGACAATGCTTTCCCCATTTTTCGCCGACGCAGCGGACGCAGCCTGGGAAAAAGATGGAGATGTAAGCGCATATCGCATTCAACTCAAAGAGCGAATCGAACTTGGCCAACAATGGGGGAAGCTGACTCCAGCAGAAATTAATAGTCTGCGGAATGATCTTCGCGAAGTAATTAAGTTAGAGCGGCGCACTTCGAAACATGGGTTGAGCGACAAAGAGAAACAGTCAGTTTGGAAGGAGTTAGAAAACCTCGATAGACGCATAACAAGCGAGCTGAAAGACAGAGACAAAATCGGTTGGCAACGCAATTGGGATCGAAATAGAGATGGCGTTGATTTTTGGAAAAGGCACCACAAGAAGTTCGACTACTCTGCGCTAGACGATAATCTGCGAGCCACCAGCATCAGAATCGCAGATGGTGTCAAATCAGGCCGAATCAACCGAGATGAATCAGGGTATTTAAACGACGAAATCGAGAGACTCCGCAAAATCCTAAACCAAGCCAAGCAAACTGGTGGCATGTCCGGCGAGGAGATTATCAACTATGAACGTATGGTGGCAAAACTAGACGAACGCCTGGAGCGCTCAGTAGAAAATAAACGCTCTGACAAATGGAATTCGGGAAATTGGCACCATAGCTTTAAAAACAGCGAACACCCTCACTCTCAGAAATTTTCGACTCCACCGGTTTGGGTAATCGACAAACTCGGTGGTTACCATGATTCGACAGATCAAGTCAAAGGCACCATTCCAGGAAACGAACTATATCGTTATGGTGGCACAATGAAAGATGGGCGAGCAGTGCCAACTACCCCCCACGTCAACGTAAACTCCAGCGGTCACATTTCCTGGTGACCAATACAAAGATGTCGAGAGTTTTTATTATCGCCAATGGTGAGCCCGACTTTCCTGACTCGGTTGCTTCTGTAATTGCACCAGATGACATTATTATTTGCGCTGACGGCGGAAGCAATCATGCAGCAGCGCTAGGAATACGTCCCAATATAGTCGTTGGTGACATGGATTCGATCTCGGACGCTCTACTGCAAGAGTTTCAAGCTCAGGGAACGGAGCTTCGCAAATATCCGCGGGACAAAGACTCTAACGATTTAGAACTGGCTTTACAAGCCGCTCTTGAACTTTCTTGTTCCGAGATTCTTTGCTTGAGCATTCTCGGTCGAAGACAAGATCACTCACTAACGAATACTTTTCTCCTGGGTCGATATGCCAGCCTCGGTAACAAGATATCTATTCTGGGCTCTACATGGCAAGCACAATTCGTCACTAGTCAACAGCCCTGCACGTTTAACGGTGCACCCGGCGATATTTTTTCATTGACACCCATGGTTGCAACCGTATATGGTGTCACTGTCAAGGGCGTCAAATGGGCATTGACCGACGAGACTCTTCCTTGGGGAGGTTCTCGAACAGTAAGCAATGAGTTTCTAGGAGACTGTGTTTCCGTGACCCTTAACGAAGGGATTATGCTTGCATTTCACTATCGAAGCAGCTGAAATTGCAGACAGTTTTAAACGTTGTGAAACTCGGAAGAGTTTACTAAATCAACTCAAAACAACATTTCATTTAGAACATCCAATTAATGGAAGTTTCGCGCTCGAATTTCCGGACTGTTTTTAGGTCGCGCCAATGGTTCAAAATGTGATGCGATTACATTAATGATGCCTGATTCGTACTGCAAACGCCCCTCAATGACAAGGAACGAATTCGCCATTGCTCGACGATATTGCGTAAAAATTTGTGGACGTATGATCACATTAGCGAGTCCAGTTTCATCTTCGATTGTGAGAAAAACAAATCCTTTTGCAGTCTCTGGACGTTGCCTACAAATCACTGCACCGGCAACTTTTACAATTTCTCCATGAGTGCCTTTTGTTAGACCCAGACACGAATAAATTTTATTGTCATCAGCCCATTTTCGGAAAAATGCCATAGGGTGCTCAGTGGTTGACAAACCAGTTATCCTGTAATCATCTCCAATTTCTTCAAGTTTACTTAATATCGGCAATTGCAACTTTTTCTCGTTTGCCATTTTTTCCTGATTCTCACTGTCCTCTTTCGTTTTTCTATACTCATCGAGCGCATCAAATAACGGCATTTCCCTGGGTCGCCGCAAACGTCCGAGGATCTCCCATAAAGCTTCTCGCCGTCCTGGATATAAAGTTTCAAATGCTCCAGCCTGAGCCAAAATTTTCAAATCGGCCGGAGCTAAGCCACTTCGAAAAACCACATCTTCAAGCGACGCAAAATTACCGCCTTTATTCCAACTCTTTTCCAATGCCTCTTTCGACTTCCGCCCTAAACCATCTACAAAACGCAAACCGATTCGTAAGGCGAGTTTCACTTCATTACTAGAAGGGTCTCGTTCTAATGTGCAATTCCAACTGCTCTTGGCCAGATCGACAGGGCGAATTTCCACACCATGCCGCATAGCATCACGCACCAGAGTTCCGGGACTGTAAAATCCCATCGGCTGTGCATTCAGGATGGCACAATAAAATTCCGGTGCATGATACAGCTTCAAATAGGCAGAGGCATAAACAAGCAACGAAAATGATGCGGCGTGACTCTCAGGAAAACCGTAATTTGCGAATGCTTTTAGTTGATGAATAATTGTCGCAATCGCTTCTTCTTCGAAATTATTTTTACGCATACCGGCAGCCAGATCTTCGCAAAGCATCATCATCCGCTCCATTGATCGTTTATGGCTCATCACGCGCCTGAGCTGATCTGCCTGCGAGGGGGTAAATCCGGCTGCCACCACTGCTAGTTTCATCCCCTGTTCCTGAAATAGTGGCACCCCCAGAGTCCTCGACAAGATAGGTTCAAGCGTTGGATGCAAGTAGGAAACAGGTTCTTCGCCGCGTCGACGGCGAAGATATGGATGAATAATATTTCCCTGAATTGGACCAGGTCGAACAATTGCGATTGAAACAATTATGTCGTAGAAACATTTCGGTCTGAGCTTGGGCAAAATGTTCATCTGCGCACGCGATTCAACTTGAAACAGACCGATGGTATCAGCAGCTTGCAACATTTTATAAATAGCCTGATCGTGCATGTCCAAAGCACCGAGGTCAATATCAATTCCGCGAAACTCTTTGACCAACTTCAAACCTTCTTGAATCATCATGAGCATGCCCAGACCGAGAAGATCGATTTTGATCATTCCAACTAGATCGATATCATCTTTGTCCCATTGAATAACCGTACGTCCATGCATCGAAGCCGGCTCAACCGGAACCAGCTCACCAAGCGGTTTTCCCGAGAGAACGAAACCTCCAACGTGTATGGAACGATGTCTCGGAAGCTGGTGCAATCCTGCCACCACTTTCAATAACAACACGACGCGTTTATCATTAACATCCAAGCCGATTCGCTGCAAACCACCTTCCAGAAGTTTTACAACAGCCCCACGAGCTTCACTATGCTCGGCTTCAGCGGAAAGACGATCAGCTTGTTCCTGCGAAAAACCAAGCACCCGTGCAGCATCTCGAACAGCCGATCTGCCTCGATAGGTGATAATTTCACACACCATTGCCGCATGCTTTCTGCCGTACTTCTCATATACATATTGCAGCACCGTTTCTCTTTCCTGGTGCGCAATATCGAGGTCAATATCCGGAGGTTCATTACGTCCTTCAGAAAGAAAACGCTCAAATAAAAGATCCATTCCAATGGGATCTACAGCAGTAATCATCAAGCAGTAGCAGACAGCAGAGTTAGCCGCAGAACCTCGTCCCTGCACAGCAATACCGCGAGCTCTGGCAAACCTAACGATATCCCACATGATCAGGAAATACGGAGCGAGATCTATTTTCGTAATCATATTCAACTCGTGGTCGAGTTGTTTGATGTGCTTATCGGTTAAATTTGGATATCTTAGTTTTGCACCTTCCCAAACGAGTTTTTCCAGCAGTGCATTCGGTGTCGTGTCACCTGCAATTCCACAAGCAGCAGCGATGTTAGGTTCTAACTGAAACACTGGCAACGGAGTCCGAAGCAGTCCCAATCGGAACTGACACCGCTCGGCGATAGTCAAAGTATTTTTTATTCCAGTGAGATCATGACGCCATAATTGAGCCATCTCCTCAGGTGACTTCATGTACCAACTTCCATTAGGACGCAATCGTCTCCCTGCGTCAGCAAGAGTTACCTCATGACGCAAACAAGTTAAAACATCATGGACGATACGCTTTTCGGATACCGAATAATGCACATTATTAGTAACCACCCACGGTATCGACTGCTCTTTTGAGAGCGCAATTAAATGTTTTCCTATGATCTGTTCTTGAGTGATGTAGTGATTCCAGAGTTCAAGATAAAAACGATCGCCAAATACCTCCTTAAACTGATTGGAGTATAAAATTGCCTTCTCGACGTCGCCTCGCGCAAAAGCAGCAGGAATTCGTCCGTGTGGACATCCGGAAAGAGCAATCAAACCATCACTATGCGCCCAAAGCTCGCTGATTGTTACCCTTGGAGAGCCCCTCGTAGAAACAGAACGCGCTTTGGTTATCATTCGACAAATATTCTTGTAGCCTTCCTCCTCCATCGCAAGAAGCGTAATGTGAGAATTATCCTCAAGCGTCAACTCCGCTCCGATAATGGCATCCAATTCAACTTCTTTTGCCGCAGTTGCAAAACGAACGGCTCCTCCTAAGTCGTCGTGGTCTGTTAACGCCAATGCCGCTAAGCCAATTTCCTTCGCTCTCAAGACGAGCTCTTCCGGGTTGCTCGCTCCATCTAGAAGAGAAAAAGAAGAATGGCAATGCAGCTCGGCATATTGGTGGTGTGGCGAGATGCTCAGAGTGTTTAAATATAAGAGTTAGAATTTAGTGCCTTTATACTACCATACAAATGTATGTTTTGCAATCTCTCAAGGAGCAAAGGACCTTTCATGACCACACCTTACGAAGAAGTCGTCATACTTGAAGTCGGCGAACCGGCGCCTCAATTCTCCTTACCGGCGCATCCACACGGCACGGTCAGTTTGCAAGACTTCCACGGAAAGCAAAACGTAATTCTTGCCTTCTATCCCAAAGACGACACTCCTGGTTGTACCAAGGAGATGTGTACATTTTCAGACCGCAGCGTTGAGTTCGGCAAAGTTAATACCGTAATTCTCGGCATCTCAACAGATACAACAGAGTCCCACGCTAAATTTGCATCGGATTACGGCTTGCAAAATACACTTCTTGCGGACACCACTCGTGCCACAGGAATCGCATACGGCGCCGTTCGTGGCGATCGAATAATGTCAGAACGAATTCTCTTCGTCATCGATAAAGCTGGAAAGATACGCCACATCCATTCAGGAATGCCTGACTTCGACGATCTTCTTGCTCTGTGCAAAGCCCTCGACGAAATGCAATCTGAAGAACAATAGTTTCAACAACAACAGCAGAGGACAGATATCGGTGCCTAACAGCATGGAAATTTATGTAAGTACCGACGTTGAAACCGACGGTCCAATCCCTGGCATTAACTCGATGCTCAGCTTTGGCAGCGCCGCATACATAAGAGGAAAGGTGCTCGTCTCAACGTTCTCCGCGAATCTCGAGTTTTTAGACGGAGCTATTTCAAACGAAAAAACCATGGAATGGTGGCAGACGCAACCAGACGCATGGGCGGCTTGTCGGAAAAATCTTGTTGCTCCCGAGTTGGCTATGACAAACTATCTTGAATGGCTTAAGAACCTTCCTGGAAAGCCGGTTTTCGTAGGCTATCCAGCAGCATTCGATTTCCTCTTTGTTTATTGGTATCTAATCCGCTTTACCGGTGAAAGTCCATTCTCCCATTCCGCGCTGGACATCAAGACCTACGCTATGGCGCTGTTAAAAATACCGTATCGCGAGTCAACCAAACGAAACATGCCGAAGATTTGGTTCGATAAACTTCCGCACACGCACCTGGCTTTAGATGACGCGATCGAACAAGGAGCGCTCTTCTGTAATATGCTTTCATGGCAAGAGAATAAATAACGCAGCAGGTGATCCAAGCGAAACAGTTTAAACCAGAGCATCTTCAACTGCAGACCTGGTCGAACGAGATGACGGCGTCGGCACTAAATACGGTGCC
>CAZRMH010000024.1:4763-33059 GCA_964600935.1 uncultured Candidatus Obscuribacterales bacterium | reverse complement strand
GAGATTTGCCCTGTTTCAACCTTGTAGAATCGCGTCTTACCAATGTTTATGAGGTATATGCGTATGTTGAAAGCAGGCGATAAATTTCCGGAATTCGCACTTCCGAACCAGGACGGCAAGACGATTTCGAGCGCTGATCTGCGTGGCAAATGGGTAATTCTTTACGTTTATCCCAAAGATGATACGCCAGGGTGCACCTTGGAAGGCAAAGGTTTTTCCGCATCAAAAGCCGATTTCGATAAACTGAACACAGTTATCTTCGGTCTCTCGGCTGACGATTCCAAATCCCACAAAGACTTCTGCAACAAGTACGACTTCACCATCGACTTGCTCGCTGACACCAACAACGAAGTATTGGACAAAGCTGAAGTTGGTCAATCCGACTACAAGGGTACCAACTACTGGAATCGCGTGACTTTCATCATCGATCCAGAAGGCAAGGTCGCTCATGCTTACGATCACGTTAAGCCAGATGGTCATGAGAAGCAAGTTTACGAAGATTTGAAACAGCTCCAGGCTCAGCCAGTCAAATAATTCATCACTGACCCCTCCGCAGTGATTTCATCGAGAATTCACTGTTGGGTCAGGAAAATCCGCGAGAGTTCGATTAATTCTCCGCCGAACATTAGATTTCGCTTTCGCGATGTCGCAGCCTCAAATTACGATATTGAGCGTTCAAGCAAATCATTCCGAAAGGCTGATGCCTTGTGATATGGCGGCATACACTAACTGCCACAACACTGGTTTAAATCGTCAGACGGCCTCGACGGCGAGGCTGCTCTGACGAACGGCTTTTCTGAACTGACGGGTTTCTCGCTTAATTAGCCGAGGGGTGTGGGTACCAAAAGTTCACAAATGAAACTTAGAGTATTTACAACCCCAAATGTCTTTTTACCAAACCCGTTCCTTTGTCATTCACAATTAGTCTCGTCTCCAATTCAGTAGCACCGAGACGCTCCGAGAGAGTTTCATGGGGTCGACCATTCCAAAAAATCACGACGCATCGAAAGGTCTCGCAAATAGCGAGACTGTTTCCGCTCGCGATGCTCGGAAGGGGCACGGCGCAGAGACTGTTACTCGCGAAGCGAGAAACGGATTGAAGTTTTTTCCGGTCGCATCCCGGTCCACGAAACTAGCTCGCAGAGCCAAATCTAAACCGACAAGCAGTGTCGTGGCAATCGTCAGCGAAACAGAAACGAGCGAGTTAAACCAGATTCTTTCGCCTTACGATCTGCTTCTGGACGAAGAGCGCATCGACGATGTCAGAGATGTTTCAGAGCCCACGACTGGTTTCGAACACTACTCGTTCTATCAAAACCAATCCGTTTATCAAAATCAGCCAGTCTACTCAAACCGCGTCAACAACGCCGTAGCGCCATTCGTCAACGCCGCGAGAGAACTGGAACTTGAAATTGAGAATGAAGAAAGCGACGAAGAAAACCATCCGTATATCGTCGGAGACTGGGTCGTCAACACGATTCCATGCTTAATCCGCGGTCTTGACGAAGACGCTCCGGTTCTTTCAATCATTTATCCGCGTGGCACAAAGCGCCGATTCTTCACGTATCAAAACAACCAATTGGCTAAAGTAGAAACTGTTTTAGGCGAAGACAGCAAAGAAAAAACTCGCGTAGTCTACCTGAAAGACCTGACTTCGGGCACATGGCATATGTCGCTCGATGGTATCACTTCACGCTTGCCTGGCGAAATCACACTCTCAGACACAGGCGTATTCCACGTTCAAGTCGACGATACCGGACGCTGCCGGCGCGAATATCCCGATGGCACAATCTCGGTAGACATGGCTTGCAGTGCGCACCACAAAGGCGCACACGCATTGATTCAAGCATTGATGTCCGAAGAAGACGGCAGCGGCGGTAAAAACAATCGCACAGTTTTAGATCTGCTCAGCGTCGTCAGTCACGACCTGCGCAGTCCGCTAACATCCGTCCAGGGACTTCTCACCTTGCTCTCCGCAGGTGCGTTTGGTGTGATTCCCGACAAAGCACGAGAACGAATTGCCAGCGTCGAATCCGATTTGACCCGATTGACTCGCCTGATCAACGAACTTCTCGATGCTGAAATGCTGGTCAGCGGCAAACTGGTAATGCGCCGAACCTTAATCGACGTGCAAGACCTCTTCGATGCAGCAGTCGGCTCCCTGAGCGGTTTAGCATTGCAGCAAAAAGTTCATCTCTCAGTGATTAAGTCAAATCTCCAACTGTACGCAGACAAAGATAGATTGGTGCGAGTACTCGTCAACATCGTGGCAAACGCGATCAAGTATTCACCGAAAGGGGCCACGGTTGTTTTGTCAGCTGAATTCAACGGCGACAGCGTCGTTCTCAAAGTGCGCGACTCCGGACGCGGCATTCCGACCAAATACCAGAAAGCCATCTTCGAGCGCTTCCAACAAGTCAGCGAAGGCGACTGGAGCGAGAAAGGCGGAGTCGGACTGGGGCTCGCCATCAGCAAATCGATCGTCGAAGCCCATGGCGGCATCATCGGCGTAGACAGCCAACCAAGCACCGGCAGCACCTTCTGGGTGAGACTTCCTGCCAACACGCTCGCCGAATACGCATAAAAGGTACAAGGTTTATCAGAACTCGGGATCGGTGCAGTTCAGAAGCGCTAGCGCCGGGATTCCAATTGCCTTGCTCCGAAACTGAGCCACTGACACTGATGCGCCGGTCAGCCACATCCCGACGATGCGTTATCTGCCACTCCCGCCGTTTTGTCCTGGTGTAAACTGGAGTAATCCGCTCAGCTTAAGGGGGCGGCAGGCATCAAGCAGTTAGTAATGAGCGAGAAACCAGAATCTGCCGACTATTTGTTGAGCATCGTTATCCCCATGTACAACGAAGAGCAGGGGGCGAGCGAATGCGTGCGCCGTGTTTCGAAAGTAATCGAAAACGAATTGGGTTGCAGATACGAGCTAATATTCGTCAATGACGGTAGCCGCGACCGCACTCTTGAGATTTTGAAGTCGGAGAAAGAAAAAAATTCGCATATCAAAATTGTTGATTTAAGTCGCAATTTTGGTCACCAAACTGCCATCACTGCTGGTATCGACCAGGCCGATGGCGACGCTGTCATTGTTATCGACGGAGACCTCCAAGACCCGCCGGAAATCTTCCCCCAGCTAATCGAACGCTGGAAGGCCGGCGCCGATATCGTGCACGCAAAACGACTAGCGCGCCACGGTGAATCACAACTAACCAAAGTTCGTGCAGCAATCTTTTACCGCATCATGAGCCAGATCTCGACCATCGATATTCCAGTTGATGTCGGAGATTTTCGTTTGATGAGCAAACGTGTAGTAAACGAATTAAAATCGTTGACAGAGCAACGACGCTACGTCCGCGGACTGGCAACCTGGGTCGGATACAATCAGGAAACTATCGGATACGAACGCGAGGCGCGCTTTGCCGGAACGCCGAGCTATACACTTAAAACACTTATCGAATTAGCGATGTCCGGCATTCTCGGTTTCTCGATCGAGCCGCTCCGTTTGGGTTGGTACACCGGTCTGCTCACCATTCTCGCGTCAATTGCATTTTTTGCTTATTGGCTTTGCATGCGTGACACATTACCCGATTGGTCACCGCTCATGGTGGCACTGCTATTTATCGGCGGACTGCAATTAGTTTGCATTGGAATCATTGGAGAATATCTATTCTTGGTGCTGGACTGCGTTCGAAAACGACCTGTTTATATCGTTCGGCAAATTTATTAGTGAACTGGTGCCTAACGTCCTAATTAATCAGATAAACTAGTCGAAAGATCGGTAAACGCACCGCGCGTTTCCAACGAGGGGGCAGCTCGCAACAATGAAGATTGGTGTTTCACACAACTGTGGTGACAGTCGGCTTTCTTGTGTTGATTGCAAGGGACAAATTTGCCCCTCGTGTATGGAACAATGCCCGGTCGGCAACCGTTGTAAAAAATGCGCAGACCGCTTTACCAGCCATCTCGTCAAAGTTTCACCAATCATCATGGTGCGAACTGCTGCAGCAGCAGCCCTACTGGGATTCGCATTCGGCCACGCCGAGAACATGCTCTTTGGCGGCTTTTACATGTGGATTATCATCTACCTGATTGGCTTCGGCGCAGGAAAACTTCTGCATCGAATCGCTTCATACAAGGTCGGTCGAAAAGTTGTTGCCAGCATGATCGGCGGTCTTATCGTCGGCGTGCTGGTTAGCCCGGCTCGCGATGTCATGTTCGGACAATTGATTCCCGCCACCATGAATTCGACCACCGTACATGGACTTGGTGATGCCGAGGGCGATCCCGAGATCCTTGCGAACTCCGCAGTTAAAGCCAGAAAACACTTCGGTGAATTCGAAGCTGCCTTTAAGGCTGCTAAAACGGATGAAGGCTTCCGCGTCAAGGTTCCATTCGACGACGGCGAAGATATCGACCACGTCTGGCTCGATGTCGACTCCATCGATGGCGACAAAATCACCGGGCGCGTCGGTAGTCTACCGACCATAGACACCATTGAAAAGGGCGATGTTGAAACCGTCAGCGTCAAAGACATTGAAGACTTCATGTACCGCGACGAAAACAACAATCAGAAAGGTGGTTTCAGTAAAAATCAGAGCGCCAACTACAATTGGTCGAGCGGTCGAAGAGTGTCGCCGTACCGCACTTCATCTTGCTGGACGACGCTGCTGATCCTCATTTTCGGCATCGTCAGTCCCGTCCTCGCACTAAAAGTACGCAACTAAAACAACGCTGTCGCAACCAGGCAGCGGAGGAATCATGACCACATCAACAACTTGTCTGTCAGCCGATCTCAGGGAGTCCATGAAGACGAAAAAGATTTGGCAATCTGACTGCCCAGTCGGAATTGATCGACTGTCCGTTGTTAAAATCAAATACAAGAATTTCGAAGGTGACCATCAAGACGATGGCGAGCTAATCGTCTTCGATGCGGTCGCCCCCCGCGTCGGCAAAATCTTCGAACAACTTTTTGACCTAAACTTTCCGATTGCTCAAATCAAATCGCTTCATCACTTCGATGGAGACGATGATAAATCGATGGCGGCAAACAATAGTTCGTGCTTCAACTTTCGACCAATCGCTGGAAGCAAAACGGTTTCAATGCATGGCTACGGTTTGGCTATCGACGTCAATCCGCTTCAGAACCCATTCGTCACGTTCGACGAGACAGCAGGCATCGCGAACGTTCACCCTCCTGCCGGTTGGCAATATTTGAATCGGCACAATCAAAAACCTGGGATGGTCGAATCGATAGCATCTGTTTTCGCCGAGAACGGCTTTGTCATCTGGGGCGGCAAATGGACAACGCCAATTGACTACCACCATTTTCAGCCACCGCGCATGGTGGCAGACCTTCTCGCCGTCATGAACAAAGAAGACGGCATTCGTTTCTTCGATTTCTGCGCTGAGAATCACGAACAGCTCCTAGAGAAGCTTTCAACACAAGACGCATTGGAGTTAATCGCTTTATATCGCTCGGATCTCGAATCAGTGTTAGAAAGACTCACGGCCGCATAGGCTAAGTCAGCGGAGTTCAATCGATCAATGAACAAGTGCGCGTCATCACCCCTCGCTCAACCACCTTGAGCGCCGTTCAATTTCGCCTGAATCAATTTGACCAGACATTACTGAACTCCAACCATTGGCAGTTGCACTTTACTGCTGTCCTCGACCGAATGGAACACTCCATTTTCGAAAACAATTATGCCTGTCGAATTAGCAGCAACGCGAGGACCGGGTACAAGAATTCCAACCAAATTCAGAGGATCGCCGGCAGAGAATTTCACGATTTCGTTTTCGCGTTTGACATTCTTACTCGCACGCAATGACTCGACCGCCACGGGCATCGCGAACTGTTCTCCCAGAAAGCCACTGACGAAACGTCCGCCGCGAATCTTGCCTTGAGCTTCGAGCCGACGCAGCATCAACAAAACATCCCGCCAGCTCGGAACTATAGTTTCACGAGAAAGAAGTTCGCGGAAGACGACGCCATACCGTTTCAACAACATCCAGCAAACCGCTTCCACGTGTTCGTCAGTGGTGCAGAAACTTTCCGTGTTTACCAAACTCCATCGTCCCTGACTGTTCCGCGCACGAGCAGAACCGCCCATTAGACCTTGTCCAGAACGACGTTTTGGATACGTCAATGCGCGTAGATTATCGAAGCCATCAGATGTCACCAAGCCAGCAGTAACCAGCTCCCAGAGCGCCATTTCAACTTCGGTTTTAAGCAAGCGAGTGCCACGAGCGGCATCAAAGAAGAACGATGCCCCTCTTTCTCTAAGGAACTCAAGCACTTTCCGAGCTTGGCTGCTGAGAACACTGAGGTCGAATTCTGTCGACTGCGGCGCCATCCAATCACAATCTTCACGCGCATAGAAAGCGACAGGAGAGGCGCTCGTCGGGATAACTCGTCGATTCGAAGGGTCTGTGGTATCACGACCAGGAACCAACGCAGCATGTGGAGACAGGCGTGCCCAGCCGACCTGACCAGTCAAGCAAAGGTTGTCGAGGAAGCTGCCCTTATAATTTTTGACGCGACGGGCAAGCACTTGTGATTCCCAACTACTTGCACCGACTTCGAAACCTTGAAGTTGCTTTAAAATTTCAAGCGTGCCGTGTTGCATGACGAGCTGACTTCCAGGAGTTGCGTGCTGCCATGAGAAAAGCCACGACATAAATTGAGCTGCTGTCACAGGCTCAATTTGTTTTCTGATCGTGCCGATTGTCAGCCTGTGGATCCGAGCTAACAGTCCGCGATCACACCATTCGACAATCTCGATAACATTGCCACTATCGCTTGCGTCAGGAGCGCCGGGAATACTGGAAGCACCTGAGACGCTGGAGATGGAAACGTTGGTGCTTGCACCGTTGGTGTTTGAAGCATTCACGCCCGAAGCCCTGGTGCCTGAAACGCTGGTGCTTGAACCGTTGGTGCTTGAAGCATTCACGCCCGAAGCCCTGGTGCCTGAAACGCTGGTGTTGGAGTTCAAAGAGTTGAAGCTGTTGGCGGCGTTCAAACCACTCGCACGATTAGTAAACGTTCCGCGCAAAACCGCACCACGAGCCTCGATAGACAAAAGTGCATGCTCGACTTCAGCAACCGAGAGTCCGATGCGCGCGGAAACTTCCCCCGAAGTGACCGGTCCGAGGTGCATCATCCAGCCACCAACGATCTGCTCAATGGTTCGCTCGACGACATCTGCGACTTCCGGAGCCGGATCACCATCAGCAAACGCCAAATCGAACTTTTCGTCCATCTCCCTAGAGACCCAGACTGGACCTATCGATGGCGGTTTCCCCGGAGGCAGAACGCGCACCGAAGCACGTTTGGCTTCAACCAGAACATGAAAATGTGGAGACCACAATTCCTTCGAAGTTTTTCCATCGGGCCACACGAAATTGAGCGGAAGTGCGACGACAGTCTTCATCAAATCGTGCAATTCATCAGCATCTCGAATATCCGGCATTGCATCGGAGACGACCTTCTCGATAGCATTCGGATCGAGCCGTCCAAATTCAGCAACCACACTATCCGGCAGAATCCTTCGCATTCCGACGGCGCGCGCTCGACGTTCTTCAAGCGGAGCATCATCGAGATACGCATAGGGATTGGCGTTTAGAATCTCATGGCAAAAATCTGAAGGCTGCGTTGTGTCGACCGCGACACATTTGATAGCACCGTCGATGATACTATTTAAAACTCGTTCTAAACCTTCCATATCCATGGCATCAGTAAGAACGTCACTCATTACCTCGTTTATCAGTGGATGATCGGGCAATTGGATGTCGCCAACAATATTATCCTGACAGGCGGCCGCTTGCGGAAAAACCGCAGCCAGCAAATCTTCTGCTCGCATTCGCTGAATTGGTGGCGGCACTTTTTTGCCACCGCTAAATCTCGGCAAAGCCAACGAACGATTTGCATCCCAGCGAAAACGCGTCATGAACAGGGGAGACTGCAGCGCCGTCTGTTCCAAAGTATGCTTCAATGTTGCCGGATGCAAATACTGAAAAACGTCTGCGAGCGGAAAACTGTGTTGGTCAGTTAAGGAAATGAGTATGCCGTCATCAGTTGCGGCCGCTTGCAATTCGATGTTAAACGCAGTACAAAACTTCTTACGAAGAGCCAGTCCCCATGCCTTGTTTATTCGCCCACCGAAAGGCGCATGCAGAATCAATTGCATGCCACCACTCTCGTCAAAAAATCGCTCGGCAACGATCGTATCCTGGGTAGGTACCAGCCCAAGGACAGATCGACCGGCTATTAGGTAATCGACCGCCTGTTCAGCACCTGAGCGCGTCAACCCGCATTCCTGTTGCAAATACGCAACAGCATCTGATTTTTTCTGACCTACGATAAATTGCTCGAGCTCTTTGCGAACTTCTGAAACACACGCA
Organism: uncultured Candidatus Obscuribacterales bacterium; assembly: GCA_964600935.1. Lineage (GTDB taxonomy): Bacteria > Cyanobacteriota > Vampirovibrionia > Obscuribacterales > Obscuribacteraceae > JADYXR01. The sequence goes on along the minus strand of CAZRMH010000024.1, from coordinate 24,650 downwards.
GACAATTCGATCGTTCGAGCCGGCGCTTCCCCCCTCCAGAATGGTACGTTAGGCGAGGCGCCACGAGCATCTTCAACTAGTACCTTTCCACCGATACTCTCTACTCGGAGGATCCGCCATGATGTATTTCCCAGCAAGAATATGTCGCCGCGACTGCTCTCGATCGCGAAATCCTCATCAACAGTGCCGACCACAACCTGCTCCGGTTCAGCCATAACTGTAAAAACTGCGTTATCTGGAATCGCACCACCATTCATAATCGCGAGCATTCTGGACCCGCGGCGTGCCTTCAATATTTTATTGATTCCGTCTCGATGCAAGAACTTGCCGTACTTCACTTTCCTTCCAGCTATACCTTCGGAAAGCATCTCGATAATTGAATCAAAAACTTCGCGTGTTAAATTGCGATACGGATACGCCATGCGAACCGCGTAGAAAAGTTCGTCTTCATTCCAGTCACTGGTCGCGCAAAGCGCCACAATCTGCTGAGCGAGGACATCACGCGGATGCTCAGGAATAATAATCCGATCGAGTTCACCCGCACGTATTGCTTTGATCAGCGCAGCGCATTCCAACAGTTCATCACGCGTGGTGGCAAACAATCTTCCCTTCGGCACCGCGCCACGCCAGTGACCAGCTCGACCAATCCGTTGCAGAGCCACAGCAATGCTTCGAGGCGAACCGATCTGACAAACCAAATCGATATCACCAATGTCGATACCAAGTTCAAGTGACGCTGTTGCAACAAGAACTTTGTATTCGCCCGACTTGAGCTTCTGCTCGGCTTCCAAACGAAGTTTGCGCGATAGGCTACCGTGGTGCGTGCCAACAAATTCTTCGCCCAACCTCGAAGCCAGCTGATGAGCAACTCTCTCAGCCAATCTTCGAGTGTTGACGAAAACCAAAGTCGAACGATGCTCACCCGCAAACTGCGTAATCCGGTTGTACATCTCGTCCCACATCTCATTGGAAGCGACCGCGTCAAGCGGGCTTTCGGGGACTTCAACTCCAAGATCGAGTTCCCGTTTAGTCGAAACCTGAATGATCGCCGGGAGCGCACGAGTGCTGCCGACAAGAAATTTTGCGATGTCCTCAATTGGTTTTTGCGTCGCCGATAATCCAATTCTGACGGGCGATTTAGGACACAACTCTTCTAGACGTTCGAGAGTAAGAGTAAGATGACTGCCGCGTTTGTCATCAGCGATCGCATGAATTTCATCGACGATAACAGTCGAGACGCTGGCAAGAACCGCTCGGCTCTTCGCCGCGGTCAACAAAATATAAAGCGATTCCGGCGTCGTCACGAGAATATGTGGCGGTTCAATCAGCATGCGCTTACGGTCTGCTTGCTGAGTGTCACCCGTCCGAACCGCGGTCCGCACTGGGGTCATGCTCATCCCTTTAGATGCCGCCAATTCCATAATTTCAGCAAGCGGCTTCTCGAGGTTTTTATTAACGTCGTTGCTCAGAGCCTTTAATGGTGATACGTACAAAACTTCAGTCTTAGCCTGCAAATCTCCATTCAAAGCTTTCCTAACCAACGCGTCGATGCAGGCAAGAAACGCTGACAATGTTTTACCGGAGCCGGTAGGGGCAGATATCAGAACGCTCCGTCCATTAACGATATGCGGCCAGCCCTGCACCTGAGGTTCCGTCGGCGTTCCAAACTTGCTAACAAACCACTCCGCTACAAGCGGATGCGCCCAGGCAAGGGGATCATCCACTGCCTGCTTAACCGACGCCACACGCGGGTTCGAAGCAGCCTTCTTAGCCTGCTTTTCAGTTGCTGAAACACCGCGCCGCTTTTGCATCGCGCCAATCCCACTGAGCCGTCACTAGACTTAGATTATAGCCGTGAAAATCCAGAATGCTCACCCCATTTGCCTCAGCGCTTACAACTATCGTTCCGTTCCACAAAGTATGTGGAATTCAACGGTTGCCACACGCCCGCTTTTCCTTATCCTGTTTCAATTACCAATCGGAATCGCAAGATGGATAAGCATCTAGACCAAGAGCAAGAACAAAAAATCGAAGCGTCTCAGCTGTACGAAACCTACACCGGACCGTCACTGACTGACGTTCGAGACTCATCCAAAAACTCATCCGGCAACCTTTTGCTGACTCCCCGCACTCGTTTCCAAATCGAAGCGTACATTGGAAGTGGTCGCTACAGCATTCGCGTCGAAAGCGATGAATGAATGATTGACTGAGCTAAGCGTGACAAATAATTTGCGACAGAATACGTCCAGGCCGTAGAGGATTTGAACGCTCGTTGGACAAAGGACAACCCGTACGGTGGCGCAAATGGCATTGCACCATCTTTGCCCAATAGCGGGCTTCCGCCTATTCCGTAACAGCTGAAGACTTTTGAGGACTTCCGCCACCGAAGATATAATCACTGCATTGATGCCTGAATATTTAGACCTCATCATCTACGCTCCGATTTGGAATCATGTGCGGCGAGTGAGCTGCAAAAAAGGTCGCCAGAAATACGTTAATACAAGAAGGCAGCCCCATGGTGGAGCTGCCTCAGATTTTTGAACTCTCCCAGCTAGTGCCAGGATTTTCTGGTCATTTCAATCAATTGATTAAGGTAATTAACCCTCCTCAGATGATCAATTTTCCAAGTACCTTTGAACATCGGACAAATTACTCGGACTGTACTTTCGGTCTAGTTCGGACAAATTCGGACTAATGAACTCGGACAAGTACTTGGACATGTAATTCGTGGACATATGTACTTCGGACAATATTTTTTATACCAAAAGGGAACAACGATGTTCGAGGCTTTAATGTTTTCTTCACAATCTTTTACAATGCTGCCTACTCAGCCTTTCGAGTGTTTTCGAAACGCTATTTGCCTTCAAAGCGAGTAGATTCATAAGCACGACATTAATCAGCCGTCCCGGCTAACGCTTCTACAGAAATGCCATCCTTGATTGATCAAAACGAGGCGGTCAACCAGTAGATGAAAATGCCTAACTTTGCAAAAAGCGTAGTACCAAGTATGGTGATTCTCTGTGGTCCGTTGCACCGACTCAATTTGAAAACGCAGGAAAGGGTAGACCCGACCCGAGGGAAGATGACATCGGAAATTTCTAAATCAATTCATTAATGTTGGGTATAAATTGGTCCGGCAGAATCCACAATATCTTGGCTCAAGTACTCATCGTCGACGACAGTGACGCAAAAGCGCCCCGCGAAACATCGTGTTAGACTCACAACATGGGCGCTAAGGCTGAATTGCCAGACTATTTCAAAACCGCTTTCCGCTGGCAAAAGGGTCGCCAGAAATCCGGTTACGACAAGATGCTGTTGGCACAGAGTCTGCGCCCGCTGCCGTTCGATATGTACATCTTACGTTTTCCGGAAGGCTCAGAGATCGCACCACACACCGATCCCGTTTCACTGGGCAGGCACTACAGACTGAACATCGTGCTTATTCCCGCGAAAATCGGTGGCGAATTTTTTTGCGCAACGCCAATTTTCGAAAACAGTCGGATCAAATTCTTTCGTCCAGACGCCTGCGAACACAGCGTTTCCAAAGTCGAAGAAGGAACGCGTTACGTCCTCAGCATCGGATGGATTTTGAAATAGAATACGATTCGGTTTCTATTAGTTCACTTCCGACCTGCTGCCGAGGCTAGAACGCCACTCGAAAAGCACATCCGGCAATTTCTCTTCATTGTCGATGCCATCGGTTTCTTCAATCTCTACAAAACCTTGTTTGGCATAAAATTTTCTCGCCACTTCGTTCTTTTGAAACGCCCATATTTTCAAATACGGCGAATGATTTTTCGCAACATTCAACAATCGACTCCCCAAGCCAACGCCCTGAGCATCAGGCAGAAGATACAAGTGATCGACAAAATAATCGTTGAATGCAATGAAACCACAAACCTTCTTGGTATCGTTAGTGATGGCGATATAAACCAAATCTTTCTCGAACACGTGATTCGAAAAGAACACAACGTCCTCTTCAGGAGTGTGCAGCTGCGGCACAAATGGCAGCGAAATCTCCTTCGAGATTTTGAAAACTTTCGCACATTCAGCCATGTCAGAGAGCATCGCTTCCCGGATGCTGTAGTCGCGTTCTTCTGTTTCGTACTTCATGCTCAATTGACACCAATAATTTCTTCTAGCTAGCGATGCAACTGAGCATCGGAAGCAAGCCACAACCTTATATGGAGAGTGAGATCGCATCACACACAGAACGCGCTCGACACTCACGTATACAGGCGGCTGGACGCGCCCGCTCAGTTTGACTCAGCGAAGCCTTACCGCCATCGCATTATACATGATGCATTGAAGCCTCCCGATTCCGCAGACCAACCGCTCCCGAACTGCCAATCGCAAGCGCGAAGCCGCTAGCCTCTTGAATCTCACAGCCCAGGCGAAACACATCGCCGCCGCCAACCCATCTGAAACGAAATTCTCTCCCCACCACCAAACGGCGACAGGCTCGATGATTCCAAGCATCAAGATATCCAAAGTCGATGCAATGCGTATTTCTCCCAGTGACAGTAACGTTCCGGTTACGCGAGAATGTTAGTCGCTGCAATATCTATAGTTTGGAAACCATGTCATACGAACGATTCACGCCTGATGCCAGGTATTATTCTTCGCAACAGCAAAATCCTCTCGAACGAGAGGCGCGGTTCATCGCGCAACAGATGGACAGCGGCAACGCCGAATTGGCGGGGCAAAGACTGCGCGAGGATCTGATGCGACTCCAACGCTCGCCTGAAGAGGCGAAGCAACTCGTTCAGCTTGTTGAACAGTTTGATAGAAAAGGAAACGGCGCAGATTTAGACATCCGCATTGGACGACAAAACGGCTTCTCTGTCGCGAGTGCCAGCATCGTTGATTACGACTACTATCGCGACAGTCGAACTGGCAGAATGCAACGGCAGGTTTATGACAGAGACACCATCGCCAAAATTCTTCTCGACGACAATAGCGGCTACACAGGCGTTTCTCGGTGGAACAATCGCCGGGGTTACGACCCGAGCAGTTTTTATCATCCACGAAATTTTTCCAATCCCGGGCAGTTTGATCCGCGGATGTTTGATCCTCGGCAAGGTTTTGAAAACCTTCAAGGAATGGCTCCACAATTCGATCCACGTAATTTCGATCCACGCAGATTCCTTGAAAACAATGGACGGTTTAGCCCGTCGCAATCCTCGCAGTTCCGTCCGCGTTTCGAAAACAGTTCGTTCAGACCGAACTACGACCCGGATTATTCGCAAGAAGATTTCGAATATTACGATTCGCACAATAGCCCGCAAGCCTACACGCCAAACGGTGGACGGATATATAACCCTCGAGTCGCTTATCAAAACCAACAAGAAGGTTACACAGGCTACCGTCCTGACTGGCAGTACAATCCTGAACCAAGCGCGATCATTCGCTATCAAAATCCTAACGGCTGGGCGCAACAAAATTACCCACAGCAAGACTACGAACAACCACAGAACCGTAACCGGAGCCGCAATCGCCAACCTCACAGTCATCAACACAGCCACGACAATGGACCTCGAAACCACAATACCCGCGCCACCGCCAGTGGTGACGTCCACGGGTTAGACAATGACGCTGCTTACGCACTAAGCCGCGCCCAACAATTGGCTTCACAAGACGGCGTCAAGATTCAAGTCACGTCCGGATTTAGAACTTATGCCGAACAATCAAGACTCTACGCCGAACTAAAAGGCAAGAGCCCAGTCGCAAGACCAGGCACATCAGCTCATGAATCCGGCGAAGCCATCGACGTCAAAAACTACGCACAAGCCAAACCATATTTGGTGGCAGCAGGTTTCGTCCACGGCGACGGAAAAGGTCGCATCGCCGGCGATCCATGGCACTTCCGCTACATGGGCTAAGTTCTCGAGTTGCATCCGCGGTAAAGGGAGCGAAAGACTCCTCAATACTTGTAGTCGTTCAATTTGTGACAGGCGTTTGCTAATTGAACGCCTGAAGATTCAAGATTTGCTATGATCCTGACGATATCGTCAAATTTCATTTCCTTAGCCGGCACGTTATACCGATACACGAGCAAAACGCCAGGATGACTTCCGGATTTAGCAAGTCTTGTTTGCGCTAGTTCTGCAAATCCGCACAGTTTGACGTAAAAACCATGCGGTCGGCCGCTTATTTCACTTTGATGCGCTCATCAAACTTCAAAGTACGAAGCACATCCTGCAATCGCAAACGAACTTTCGACAGCGGATGGTCAGGAAACTTGGTGTCATATTTTTCCTGATCCGAAGGCAATTCCCGCACAAGCGAATTACCCATCCGCGCAAATAAATCGTCTGCACTCTTAACCAATATCGGCGGATCATTCGACGTCGGCCAATTTTCGCCTTCCAGCAGCATCACCGCCGCCTCGCGTGTCCCCGTAGTTCCCATTTCCATCGACTCTACATTGATTTGAAAAGTGAAGTCGTCGAACGGAATCCAAATAATTCCAACATAATTCATCGCCAAGGAACCAGGTTTCGTTCGATATTTAAACAAGCCAACAAGTGCCGCCTTGCCGTCGGTTTCAACGTTTTCGAGCGACAACATAACGCCACCATTGTTCGAACATTGCTCAGCATAGAACTCACGAGCGGCACCAAGATCGGTGACTTCAAAATCCCATGATGGAGGTCGTGGGGTGAATCGAATCAAGTGGGCAACCGCCTTTTCCTCATTAAGCCATCCACGCCGTTCATCGTCATTTATTTTAAGAACACAATCAGCAAGGTCGAACGTAACTGAATCAACGTTCGCAAACGTTGACCCGGACTCAATTTTAGTCATAGTGATATCGCTCTCCATGTCAGGACGGGAAGAGAATTGCAATTCAAAACTGTTAAACTTATAGTCTAATTTTACCATTTCGAACGCACAAAAGCACGCCCCAAAAGCCGCACCCTGCAAGCGTTTCGAACCACACGAAATGCCCTGTTTTGCAGTCCCTTTTACTCGCCCTTGTTTCTGTTCGAAACCATTTTAAAAATTCCAAGACCGATGAAAAAGATTCCAAGCCCATCGAACGCATAATCCAGCAGACCAGCGCTTCCAGTGAAGACGGAGTGACCGTTCAAAAGACCAATAGCGATGATTCCGATTCCCCAAAGAATATTTTTCATTGTTCCTCACAACAAGCATTAGGGTTTCCCGGATAATTAACGTCTTATACCCCGATTACAGCCTCAAGGCCGCTCGAAAACACTTCAAGCCTTACCGGACTCCTCGCGTTCCAAAATAAACCGCTCCAACCGCTCAATAACGGCAGTGCTCAGGTTCAATCTCCTGTTTTTTTTGAACCCATAGTTCGCGCGTTCCTATCGTTTGGAATTCTTCCAATCTATCAGCTCTAATCGAAAGTTGAACATCGGATTCACCCTGAAAAATTGAAATGCAGAGGCAAAACCCGATTAACTAATCATTTCGAGACTGGAGTTCCTGAAGATGCTCCTTCGCTTTTGCTGCGCGAGGGTCAGTTGGTGATCGTTCCAAAAAGGCATTTAACTCAGCTATAGCACCGGCGCGATCGCCGTTCTGTTCCATTGCTCGACTGAGCAACCAGTGAGCGTTGCCGTCGTCGGGAGCGATTTTCACTGCTTCTTTGTACGATTCGACCGCCGGTCCGACAAAGCCTTTTACTAGAAGTATGGAACCAAGAGTGGTGCGTGCTGTCACTGATTTCGGATCAAGGCGAACTGCTTCTTTCGCCTGAGCTTCCGATTGATCAACGTCACCAGCTTTCAAAAGAGCGTAGCTAAGCCGCCCTCGAAGATCGGAGCTTTTGGGATAAAGGTCGACAGATTCTTCCAAGTAGCGAACGGCGGCAGCAGTGTCACCAGTCGCCAATGATTTGTTTGCGAGTGTCTTTAAAACTGAAATGTCTTTCGGATTCAGTTTATACGCGGTTGTTAGCTCGCGAATACTGCTTTCTTGATCGCCGAGCTTATCGAGAACCCGCGCGTAATTTACATGGAAAAGTTCATCAGTCGGTCGGACAGCAATGGCCCGTTTATACAATTCCGCTGCGGATTTCCAATCATCCTTCAAGGTCAACGCGGCGCCATAATCGGCTAGCGCATCGGCATATTTTGGATCGGCTGCGATTGCGATTTTGTATTGCTCCAACGCATCATCCGTTTTGCCATCAGCAATTAAATTGCTAGCCTTCAAATAGGCTCCCTCTGCTGAAAGAAACGAATTGACAGACGCAGGCAAATTCGCAACGCGCTCCGCCGGTGGTGCGCCCATTACAAGAGGTGTTCCAGTCCACGTCGACTTTAACGCAGGAACTTGCTTCTTCTTAAAACCAGCAGCGGATGTCTCCGCTTCGGTCTTCTGCTTAGCGATCGCAAACGCTTTATCCATCGAGATTAAACCACCTTCAAGACGAAGCGCGGCAGTAAGATTTCTGGAGAAAGCACTGCTCCACGTAATCTCATTCGGCTGACTCGACGACATGATCATGAAGCCATTTCCCAATACAACTTTACCGAGATCGATGTTATAACTCTTCGCTGGAGCCAGGCTCTTGGCACCGGATTCCATCTCGGCCGCTCCGCTGTAAGCGGATTGCAAAATCAAAACAATTCGATCGGTGTGAACATTTTGCTTCAAGGTGCTCATCAATGATTGCATCGAGATGCAGGTGCCATAGATGTTATCGAGAGCACAGTCATATGCACACAGGTAAGTATTACCATCGGTAGTGGGAAACGCATTCGTCGCGACGTAAACAACGACCAGGTCGTCAGCGCCGGCTCCGTTCCCGAGGAAACTCGGACCGAGCGCCGTCATGATGTTTTGCTTTGATGCACTGGAGTCGAGTAAAAGTTTCACATGACTCTTGTCGAAACGACCGCCGTTCGGATCGATCAGGTAATCGTAAAACTCCTTGGCAGACTCGCCCATGTCACCGGCTTCCGCTCCGCCAGGAGCAAGACGTCCTTCTTTGAACTTCGATGCACCAATCACGACCGCCCACTTCTGCTTTATGGGTCGGTTTGTGCCCTTCGCATTCGGGTTCAAATCTTGAATCTTGGTAAACTCAATTCCAGGCACCGCTGATGGTATCGGCTTGCTGCCGTCTTGCGCCCAGACGGGCGAGATCATTGCCGTCGCTAGAAACACGGACAGCCACTTAATTTGACGCATCGAACCAACCTCTATCTACTTACCGTGCATAAGTTCAATACTTGCCGATATCATACCGCCGGCGCCCGTGGTACCCAATCGTACAAGACTGCTATCGCCTGCGTTATGAACCTGCGCGACTGCCGAGAAATCATCCGGAATCAAGGCTGGAGCGGCATCATCCCAGGAGAGTTTCATTCTTGTCGGACACAAGTCTTTGGCGCCTGATTGATCAGGCGAAACAAACGCAGTCAGTGTACGGTTCTTAAGAGACTCAGGCGTGACATCTACTTTTTCTCCGGCAAAAACTAAACCAAGCTGCTCGGTGCCTGGATGATCATCAAATTGCATCCATCCTACTGCTGGAATTGGATAGTCCTGCCCCTTTTTTAGATGATTCTGCGTTCCATATTCTTTATTTGGAAACAGAACATCGCTCTTTCCAGTCGTGCCGGCTTTCATGACGAGATAAGCATAGCCGTCATTACCGGGAATCAGGTGAAAGCGAATCGCATCACCGGTTTTGAAGGCCATCTTGTTATTACAACGATAGATTTTTCCGTCTCGATTCAACTCAATCCAGAAATTGATTTGCGGTGCACCGGTCGCTGAAGCGACCCGGTTTTTAAACTCAGAAGGCTGTGGAGTAGGAAGGGAAGCCACTTTCTGCAGCCTCGCTTTTTCAGCAGCGGCTTCAGCTTCCTCGGCGCTGGCAATTTGCCCGCCGGAGAATTCTTCTTTCGATGCCACCACCGGTAGTTTGGTTCCAACACCGGCGACCTTCGGATCGAGATGCGCTACGTTTTTATCAATCCAGGCTGTGACAAAACTTAAATCGTTCGGTCCGAATTGACCTTCTTCAAAAAGTAGGTGCTCCGAATTTTTGCTGAATACCATCTGCCGATTCGCGGTGCTTAGTTTTTCAAAAAGTTTCCAGGTCCCGGCCGGGCGAATAAGTTTATCGTTTGTGCCTTGAATAAAGAGAACTGGAGGCGACTTAACCATCGCAGCCGCGGTCAAATTCTTTGCCATAAACTCATCTAATTGGACGAATTCTTTGAGCGAAAAATCCGTTCTCATCAACGGATCATTTTTCCACTCGCGTCGAACTTCCTCTTTCGCTGAAATCTTCTGCACCGCACCGAACGCGGCACCATCTATCTTCTTATCGAATCCACCAAATATGGTGTTAATACCACCCTTGATACCAACCTTAGCCTCGCCGCTGCTGAAACCGAAGCGATCGCGAGCTGGAACAGAGGCAATCAAACCGTCGATCAGCTCAGGATAAAGCGCCGTGGCGTGCAAGGCCAGCGCGCCGCCCATCGATTCGCCCAATATCACGACTTGCAAATCCGGATGATTCTTATGAATTTGTTCCAGCACAGCCTTGATATCAACCAAACAACCGTCAAAATCAAGGGTCGAGTTCTGCGAGGTTTTATTCTTCAACTCGCCAAAGCCACGCAAGTCCAGAGCGTAAGTCGCAATTCCGTCTTTTGCCATTTCCTTGCCGAATGCGGCAAAGCAACCTTTATGAAGACTGAAACCATGAATACAAAGCATCGCCACGCGTGGTTTGTCATTAGGCAACCACGAGATGCAGCGTATCTCCTTTGATTGACCGGTCGGGACTGTGAGCGTCTTCAATGACTTCGCACCAGAGCCGGCTTCGGAAGCGCCTGTAGAAGGGTTGCCACCCTGAGCGCAGGCCGGCACACACACTCCAACACCGAGCGCCAAAAGCGCTACCAGCGCTGTTCTCGTTCCATGTCTAAGAAGGGTCATTAGAATGTCCAACTCCGCGCGATCAAGCCAAAGAGCGTTCTTTCGAGTACATCAGTATACCTTATCGCGATCGCGCGCCCCAAGGGCTGGTCTTTGCACGGCCGTTACAAATTTTTCGCTGTTTGGACAAAACTTACTGTGTCATCCTTATCGACTACGGATCTCAAGAATTTAGGCGTGCAATCAGTTCACTAATAGCCTTTAGGCGTCGCGCTCTTCTACACCCTCATCATCTGGCGATTTACCGACCCTACGCGTCGTGTAGCCGTTCGATTTGTCAGTGCTAGTGGATTCCCACGAACCATCAGGACGTACTGTCATGGAATCGATTTGATTGGAATATTCAACTGTCCTGGTTTTCGAGCCATCCGGGCTGGTGAGGTTGGTGGTTTTCGTATTGCCGTCATCTTTGAACGTGAAGGTGGTGTTACCGTCTTTGTCCTTAATCTCCATTTCACGCTCACCATCACGCTCTTTGCTGGTTATTTCACTACCGTCGTTGAGCCTTTTGTATTTGTTGGTTTCGTTTTCGTTTTTTTCCTCGGACTCGACGATCCGGCTATTTTCGTCCATCTTGATGTGTCGTTCGCTGCCTGGCTCGAGTTCCATGCGCTCGCGCTCATTGCCCTTATCATCGAATTGTGATGCGACAAAGGAAGTCGCACTGCCGTCTTCATCGAATTTGAGATTTACTTCTTGATTAGGTCCGGTAATCTTCGCTGTTCGCACGTTGCTCTTTTCATCAAGTGTCAGTTTGATTTTTCCGTCTTTCGAACCCGATTCGATCGACGTGACCTTGCCATCAGGGGATTTGTTTACTTTGACGACATCAGTAGGGTCGACCGGGTTCTTAGTTGTCTCGCCTGAGGCGTCAGTGACCTCGTTAGAGATTTGCCTTCCATTGCGGTCAAACTTCGCAACCTGCTTACCTTCTGCACCTTCGGTTGTCCTTGTGACCAACCCATCTTTTCCGACGAAGTCGAACTTAACAGAAGCATCGCCGAATTCAGTATTGATGCTTTTCAACTTGCCATTCGTATTGAGCTCGGTTTTTGTAGTCGGGTCTAGCCGCTCCAGCCCGATCACCGGCTCGCTGGACTCGGAAGACATGCTCTGTTGACCCGAGTCCGTCTGAATTTGCGGTCCATCGGCTGGTCTTGGACTGCCTGGTTTTTCGGCTTCAGATACAACTTGACCTTCCGCGTCCTGCTGTGCGCGATAGAGATCGTCATAGGTAAACACTGGAGTTTTGAACTCAGAACCCTCAAGCGCTCCTTTCGCGTCAGGCGCTTCGGGTCTTAGTGCATTCGCCAATGCTGCTTGTGTCGTTTTAGGTGCACCTGAAGCATCAAGCCCAACGATGGTCACAGGTGTGACATCAGCGGTGCTGGGCTGCTGAGCGGTCTTGCTGAAATCATTCAGCAAGGTGAATGATTCTTGCTGAGCAGGAGACGGAGCGGCATCTGGCGTGGTTGGTTTTTCTTGAGGAGCTTCAACTTTGTCGGTTGTTTGGGCTTGATTTGCCATAATTTTAGTAAATAGGAGCAGTGAGCGAGTAGTAAATGCAACGTGCAAACATCATGCAATTTCAAAGTGACGGCATCGTGACCCATCATTGACTTTTGTTTAAAGCGTGAAGATCAAATTTAATCGTCGTCTTAAAGCCTCCATCTGCGCGCGCAAAAGAATGACAAGTCCAGCCGGCGGCAGTTGCGCCGACCTTATACCGACCATCGGAGACTGGTATCATAAACCTGCAGGTGTCGCCCGACCGACCCAGAGGAAGCCATGACAAACGACGAAAACAATAAACGCCCCTGGAAAGCTGAGCTGTCCAAACTTCTTTCGGAAGTGACCGGACACGAAGTTTTAGATCATGCGCACCGAGACCATGGCCGAACGATTCAACCCGAAGGAATTTCAATAATCCTTGAGGAGCCAGGGTTTCCCAAATCGCTCGAAGATTACATGGCAAACGTCAGACAGCCGGTCCTTCGCGCCGAAGCTCGCAAATATCTCAAAGAATTACGCTCGAAACTGCCACCTGGATTCGTTGCCTACATCGGAACCAGCCGATGGTTGAAGAAACAGACCCCTGGAGAAAAGTCTTCTGCAACGCAAACCGAAAAAGGCGCAGTAAAACCTGGTTTTTTGAAAGTTGCAAACGATTCAATCAGAGATCAGCATGAGCGCTTCGGCATAGAAATCGCAATCGGCCCCGGTGAGAGCCAGTGGGATATTCTTCGTTTGGCTGAAACGTCGGCTACCAACTACGGCAAGGACACTGAAGCTGTAATTGAAAGTTTGATTGAAATCGATAAAACTCTTGAGATTGAAATCGTCGAAGCCGAAACCGATTCAGTCGCATTCGAATTTGCAAAATTCCCCGAAGACAAGCAAGCGATGCTCGACGAACTGGAAGAATTATGCCCAGACGTCGACAACTTCGGCTTGGGCACAGTTTATTTCGAACGATGTGTCGATCAACGCATAAACCTGTGGTGGGATTAGAGAAGAACCAAGCGCAACGTCTTTTTGCCGACCAAGGTAAGACCTAGTCAATGACCAACTCTGACGAGATCAAGCAAAAACCGATCGATCCGCAAATCGATTGGAATACCAGATCTCGCGCGATGCTGGCTGCGATTGTTGTTGCCGTATTTGGTGCCATTTTGTTCGCAGGTGGCCTTCTCGATCAGGACGACTTGGACTCATGGTTGAAAGACAGTGCAGACTGGCAGGCGACGAAGGGTCAGATAACCGTCTTAAAAACAGACGCAACATCACGTTCCACTGTGACTCGAAAAGAGACCGGTCCATTTTCCCCAGTTATCAAATACGAATTTGCCGTCGACGGTGCCACCGTCAGTGGTGAAACAATCGGCAGACCCAAACTGGTTTTCGTTACCGAAGAAGAGGCGCAAGCCTACATCCAAAATTTCAAAGTAGGAGACAAGATCACCGTCTACTACGACCCGAAGATGGTCACCCACTCATGCCTCGTGAAGGGCGTCGCCTTAACTCCAGAAACCAAAATCCCACTGTCGAATTAAAACTATCAGTCAACCGGAAGCAATCGCGTCTAAGCGCAGTTCATTTTATGTTCGCTGCTAGTCAAACGGCTTACAATGACGTAGAGATCTTATGTAGACCGGACAGAAATGAAATTCACTCTTCGTAGCGTAATTGCTATCGCAATCGCATCCACAACCGCGCTTTCATCTTGCGGAACAGCCCACAAAAAATTCAATGCGTTTCAAGACGAGCCGCGCAATGAGACAGAACGACAGTTTCAGCGAGCGGTAAAATCAAAGAACACCACTGAAAAGATCGAGTGTTTTGAGAATGCAATAAAAAGTGCAGAGCAATCGAAAGACGAATATATTCTAGGAAACTCAGTAGCAGAGCTAGGAACGCTGTACTTTAAAGCCGGCAAGTATGAGCTTGCAGAACCACTGATGGTGCGGCAAGCAAAATTGCGAGATGAAGCGTTGCTTGCCAATCCGTTTGAAAACCCTAGTCCAAGTTACCCAGTATTGCTGCCTCTCATCTACGAGAAACAGAAAAACTACGATAAGGCTGAACAAACATTTTTGACGTTTCTTAAAACCGACGAGACGCATGGGCATGGAGAAGGTTTGAGCCATGATGACGTAAGCCAAGCGTTGATCGACTTCTACATGCGACACGAGGACTGGAGAAAAGCGCATTCGCTTCTCGCCAAATCAATTCGAATTATACCCAATGTCTTAGACGCCAGACAAGTACATAAGATTTCCACCTGCGGCGTCAAGCTTCACGAAACCGCACCGGCACTCGATTTCATCCGAAGATCTATTGCCCTGGCTCCAGACTCGGACGCAACACAATCCGCAGAATCGGCAGCTCCTTCTGGAGCAGCGACGACCGCAGAAAACGTCGTCGAAAAGCTTGAGAGAAAAAAATTGCAGTCGATGACAGAAACGGAGAAGTACTATCTAGCTCCGCTTTACGCGGATCTTGGAGATTGCTTGAAAGAAGCAAACGATGTTAAAGGTGCAGAGGCCGCCTACAAAAAAGCGCTTATTCTTCAACCGGGGCTGACCCAAGCAGAGAACGGTTTATCATCGAAAACATCGTCAGATGGCAGCGTCACGGAAGTGGATAAATAACGCACGACTAGGTTTCCCAATCACGTTAAGTGGATCGAAAGACTACTCTTCGCGCTTGTGGCACACCACCACCAGCGGTGGCTCAAAGTTATCATTTTTATAGGTAAACGCTTCTGGCGAATTCTTCGCATCCGGTGCAGGATCTATTACCAGAGTCGCTCCGCAATCAAAAACAAATTCAAAGCGCCCCTCCAGCTCTTCCACCAGAACGATCGAACCGCCTACCAGGTTCTCGATTTGAAACGTTTCCGGACGAAAGTAATGGGAGCAATACCCTTTGATGTAAGCATCGGCGAACCTGATTTCAAAACCGTCGACGTTCACCACAGGCGCGCCAATCACTTTCAATCCAACCATGGATTGCATTGGCTGCACGCCCTGGTATTGGCATTTCTCGCTTTTTACTTCCATGACAATGTTTCCCGACTGGTCGAATCTTCAGCAGAACATTCTACCGCGTTGGCTCTACGACCCAATCAACAGACTCGCCGATCTTTCCGTCTGTAAAGTGAACGCCCCCAGGACTGCCGAAAAAGCCATCGGCACCGACTTCCGAGCGACAAGAAAGCGAAGCTATTCCGCAATCTTTCAAACTCCGAACTTCGCCAGGATCGCTCACTCCATTACAATTAGCATCCTGCCAAATCGCCAATCCTTCGGTTTCTGCGCCCTCTACCACTCCGTCGTTATCCGCGTCCAATGCAGACAAAGCGTCATAACCGTGCTTCCAAAAGATCCAAAATGTGCTTCTGCCAAATAAATCCAATCCAGAAGAAACAATTCCAGAGCCGTCTTTGTCGTAGACCAGCCAACCAGCATTCAGTGTCGGCCACGATGCGTACATCTTCGGACCATTGCCGTCCAGGTCGAATGATATCCGCGCATCTTGCATCAAACTAGCGCGCGAAACGCCCGGCTTCAGCGACACGACAATTGGTGTGACCGCACGAAAATTTTTATCGACAGTCTCCTTTTTCGCTTTGATGTCGGCAATTTCCTTTGCATCCGTTTTCGGATCGAGCAGCGGAATCATATAGTCGACGGTTTCGGCGACCACTGACGTGCCTCGAAATCCTCCACTGGTCTTTTCTTTCTCATAACTCTCTTTCAGAACAGCCCGATATAGCTGCAGCGCTTTCAGCTTGTGGCGCGACTGATCGTAGCTCCATGCCAGTCCCAATTTTGCCTGTGTCAGTTTCGGATCAAGAGCGATCGCCTTGTTTAAATAAACGATTGCTTGCCGGAGATGCCCATCAGCAGTAGTTTTCCGCTTCGAGTCCGATTCTTCGACCACCTCGAATTGATTGTAATCAGAGACGCCTACACCATAGAACGGCTTGGCCTCAGAGCCCCCTGAGGTAGCAGGTTCGGCTTCTTCCCGGCAGTCAGCTTCCTCGGTCTTATACGCATAAGCCATCGAGTGCAGCCGTCCGATTTGAAATGCAAGCATCGCCCGATCCTGCGGGGTGCCGCGACTATTTAGACGTTTCTCGAGATTAGCTAATAGTCTCTCGACTGGCACCTTCTGGACTTGCACACCAGCGAACTTAGCCTCTGCAGGAGACACGATTGAAATTGACGTCGCCACGGAAGTAAACAGCAGACCTGCTAACAACGAGTATTTCAAAACTGTGCGTTTCATTTCGTCCATCCTCTAGCTTTGCTATTGCCAATCCGCCTGTTCGTTCAACCTTTCCACGCCACTTGTTCGCTCAGCGTCTCCATTCAGTTCGCGTTTTCCTTGCCCCACTCAAACTTTATCCGTTACGCCTCTTCGTTCCGTTCCCTGGTAAGGCTCAGATGGGCAGTTCAGAATCGAGTTCGCCAATCAGCCGCTACTTCTGCTTTCCCCATTGAGGATCAATAAACGCAAAGCAAAACACGATTTAATCAACCAGATTTTTCTCACGATACCAATCGAAAGTTTTCCTCAGCCCTACACTAAGCGGCGTTGAATTTTTCCATCCAGTTTTTTCAAATAAATGCTTGGCACAAAGATATTGTGACTTGATTTCGTTTCGAGCAGTATTGTTAATTATCGGCTTGAGTCCTCTGTCAGAAGAAACTTCCAGAATTGACTCGACTAGCTCAATTACCGACATTGGTTCCTCCGCGCTGACGTTAAACGCATCACCACCAACGGTATCACCCGTCAAATGTCGAGCACCAATGCGACAGATCGCGTCCGCAGCATCCTCAACATAAATATAGTCTCGAATAAGCGTTCCATCGGATCTGATAGTCGGACGTTCTCCACGCAGCAAACTCCGAATAGTTCCTGGAACAATACGGCTCCAATTCAAATCACCGCCACCGTAAAGGTTTCCGCAGCGCACAATGGAAACTGGTAGCTGAAACGAATGAAAGTAACTGCGCGCAATTAAATCAGCACAACTTTTAGAAACGTCATAAGGAAACCGTCCTTGCATTGGCGCGCTTTCCAAATATGGCAGCTGGTCTTGATCGCCATAGGCCTTATCACTGGAAGCAACGACGATACCGCGCACCGCTTGCGAACTGTTTTGCAAACGACGCGCAGCTTCCAGAACGTTAGTGGTTCCAATCACATTTGTCGAGATTGTTGCAAGCGGCTCCTGCAGTGCCTTTCCAACGAGTGCTTGCGCTGCGAGATGGAAAACGATTTGAATATTGTACTTAGAATAAACTTCTTCGATTTGATCCAATTGCTCCACATCCAGCTCTACAAGCTGGATGCGCTTACCTAACTCGTGAATTCGAGACTGCTCGCCAAACTGAATATCCCCACCGATCACATTTGCATCATCTGCCAAAAGGCGCTGACACAGCCACGGACCAAGGAAACCGCTGCAGCCGGTGACGAGAACTTTTACTCCAGAGTACAAAGGAAACGAACCTCAAAATGTTTGGAACTGACAACTTTGTCAAAATGTCGATGTTTACAAATGAAACTGTGGTTAAACACAGTCAGCGAAATGGTCAAAGATCCAATCAGTTAAGCGATATTGAATCATGACAAGAACCGAAGATGACAAGCTTTCAAATACATGCACCAGTCTCGAATTTTCTAAAACCATAAAACATTGCGATCCGCACAATACATGCGCTAATCGCGCGAGCAATCGAAGGTAAATTCCCGCGCCGCTGGCCATGGGAATCTTAACCAAGAAAGTTGTTTACGAACATAGAAAACAACTTTCAGCAATGATAGCTTAGGTGTCAGCCCCCGGACTGGAACCAATTGGGCATTGGCACTCCTCCGCTTGCTCGATCAGAGTGGGATCAAAGTCGAGCAACAGTCCAGGGGGCAACCTTTCTATTTTATTCCAATTTAGCTCCCAAGCATATACAAACTCGCCTAAAAAAAGGCGAACAATATGCAGTTCGGGGCTTGACACCCGATTGACAACCAGGTTAAGCCCCCACAGGCGCAAGCTTGGAGAAATGACGTTAAAGCGCCAGCCCCTGTTTCAAAGAAGCAAAATTAACAGCGAGGCCTCCGGCTAGACAATCTGGTCTATCCGCGATCGCACGCCTGTAGATTGAAACCTGATACCTGGCTTAACCCACTTTAAGAGTGGGCAGTCGAAACACTCTCCGGAGCTGCGACCGCTTCGGCTTTTGCTTCGACCTGATGGGACTGCTCCGTTGGTGATTGCACAGGCTCTGCTGAATGCGTTGTCGCATCAGCGACATGATGCGCATGTTCAGCGGCGAGCGCTTCATGAAACTCGTTAGCCACTTCGATTCCTTCGGTATCAGGGGCGGTGCCGAACACACCTTCCCATCTTGCAATTACAGCAGATGCCAAACAGTTTCCGAGCACGTTGATCGATGTTCTCGCCATGTCCATAAGCGTGTCCACACCCAGGATCAACGCAATTCCTGCAAGAGGCAAATTAAAGGTAGCGAGCGTTCCGGCTAGTATCACCAGTGATGCGCGAGGAACGGCAGCGACACCTTTGCTGGTCAACATAAGTGTCAAAAGCATGAGCAACTGCTGACCAATCGGCATGTCTACACCGGCAGCCTGAGCCACGAACATCGCAGCCAACGACAAATAAAGAGTCGTTCCATCTAAGTTGAATGTATAGCCTAGAGGGAGGACAAAACTAACAATGCTTCTTGGAACACCGATACGTTCCATCGCGAGCATCGCTTTAGGAAGGGCAGCTTCGCTGCTTGTCGTCGAGAATGCGATAAGGAACGGTTCTTTCACGGCGTTGGCAAATGATTTAAGTGGAATGCGCGCAACCAAAGCAATCGGCAGCAAAACGCAAACAACGAAAATCAACAAAGCCAAGTAGAGAGTGCCAACTAATTTTCCGAGCGAGAGCAAAACCAGTACGCCATGCTTTCCGACAGTGGCAGCCATCGCACAAGCAACGCCAAAAGGCGCGAGCTTCATAACGTACTCGGTGTACTTGAACATTACCTCGGAAAGCGATCGGCAAAAATTGATCACCGGTTCAGCCTTCACTGCAGCCGCTGCTGTGGCGAACAGAATCGTGAACACAACGATCTGAAGAACATCGCCACGAGCCATCGCGTCGATTACGCTGGTCGGAAAAATATGTGTGATCAACTCGGCGCCTTGCGGCTGTTTGGCAAGGAGTTCTTGCCCTGTCGCACTAGTGGCGGCGGCAGCAAGATTGACACCAGCACCAGGCTTCATGATGTTAACGACAAGCAACCCGATGCCGAGTGCGAACGTCGTCACCACTTCAAAATAAAGCAGCGACTTCATGCTCAAGCGACCGACGGAATGCGCGCTTCCTGAGCCGGCAATGCCGACTACCAGAGTCGAAAAGATTAGCGGAGC
>CAZRMH010000024.1:589-4753 GCA_964600935.1 uncultured Candidatus Obscuribacterales bacterium | reverse complement strand
ATAATCGTTTTGATCAAATGCAGAAATATGTCAGCTCCAGCCGACAGATAAACTGCCTGGGTCGGGAACTGCCAACCGATGAAAATGCCGATGGCCAGACCAATGAATATCTGCATGGTCAGACTTGGCATTTTCATTTTTCGAGAACCTCTTTTGTCGATAAGCTTTCTGAAAACTGTTTCCTGTGTTTAAAACCTGACGACCAGCGCGATTTCGAATTAGAGAGTTACCTTTACACCAAACTCGAGTCGAGATTGCGGTCTCGATTGTTTCAAAGCACCGATCGCTGAATCCCCGCTTTATTCTGGGTTTTCAGCAGTAACCTTGGTTGGTTTACTGACGATTACACCGAGAGTTTCCAGCTTCCGTTTAATTTCTGGAAGCAATTTTTGAGCGGCGTCTTCACCGGCTTTAACTCCGCGACGAGCATCCTTTTTGCTTCGTGAAATCAAACTGATTCGCGAAGTATCCGGATGGATAGTCACATCAGCAATGTCAGATTGCGCCTTGTCTAACGAATACAAATCCCAATCCAACATCCACTGCGCCACACTACCGGGCTTCTCGAAGTGCCTCTTCGGCAAATCTGCAAATGGGTGATCGATGTTAATCGCGATGACGATGTCTGCGCCCATCTCTCTGCACTGCTTGACCGGCAGGTTGCAAACCACGCCACCATCGACCAGAAGTTTGTCATTCATCTCAACTGGTTTTCGCAGACCAGGGACAGCGGTACTAGCCTGCATCGCATAACCAAGATTGCCACCCTGAATTCTGTATGGTTTACCATCGAGAAGATTGAGTGCTATAGCCGCAAACGGCACGCTGAGCTTTTCAATTTCAACATCGTGAGCGGTAATATTTTTCTTCACGTATGTGCGGAATTTATTTCCTTTGTACAAACCATCGTAAGCCTTGGATCCGAACAGACGCGGGACGTACATGATCGGTGCAACCGCGATTCTGAACGTCAGGGGCACGGTCATGAAATTTCGCATCAATGCACCGGACTCGAACGCCGTTTCCATTTCTTCGAGTGGCACGCCAGCAGCATACAAACCGCCAACAACCGAACCGATACTAGTTCCAGTTATGACATCAAACTTGATGCCTTCTTTTTCCAAAACTTTCAGCGCGCCGACGTGAGCTGCTCCGCGAGCGCCACCACCACCGAGCGCCAGACCAATTTTTGGTCGCGCCGGCAATTCTCGTTTTTGAAAAACTTGCAAGTCAGAGGTATCGGCTGGTGATGTGATAACCAGTTCATATCCGGTGTTGGCATTGTCTGAGGTCCCGGTTGCTTTGACCTTGCGCTCTTTTACAGTTTTCTTAGTTATGGTCGTGTCTTTGACCGTCGTTTCGGTGAGAGTTTTCTCAACAACCGTCTTTTTATGACCCTCGCTGTCTGTGACATTCTGCTCTTGTTCCGTCACGGTGACTTCCGGAACGTTCGCAGGTACATCAGCAGCCCATGCGGTCGCGCCGCTGGTACATAGTGCGCTTACGGCTACGAACAGAGCCGTTCTCTTTATAGTTTCCAATCCGACAGTGGCTGCCTTTTTATCGAACATGCTTTCCAGAACCCCATTGGTCAGCAGAATACTTTTTGATCCTATCTAATATTTGCTAATGGAAACGTTAATAACTGCATAGGAATCAGCCTTTCAACCATGCAATCGCGAAATTCAAAACTTGTCAAGACAACAAGAATCGCTCACATAGCGGATAATCACAGAACTAGTAATCTGGATTAGTTACGCGCAATCAAATGAAAATAGTATCTGCAATTGTCACATTAGCAACGAGCCTAATCTCCGTCGCTCTCATATCTCCGGCGGCACTGGCTGGCGAAATTACGATCCCAAGCCAACTCAACGAACAGGTGAAGCCCGAGCTCAGTACTAAATACAAGTACATCGAAGACGGCGACTATACAAAAGCGCTAAACCTCCCAACTTACGAGTGGCTTCCATCGGAAGGCACACCCAAGGCGATTATCCTGGGGATCCACGGTCTGACTTTGCACGGTCGCCGATACCGAGTGCTAGCAAGGACCATGGCGGTTTCCGGCTACGGATTCGTCGCGATGGACATGCGCGGATTTGGAAGATGCTTCTTCGACCCGAATAATCAATTCAGTACAAAACTAGACGACAAGCACTTAGTCGCCCATGAGAAAAGCTATCAGGACATCGCCAAGCTCGCAGAAATGGTGAGAAAGAAATTCCCCGGCATACCGATCATCGCTCTGGGTGAGAGTCTTGGCTGCACATTCTGCGTTCGCCTGGCCAGCGAACACAGAGATCTGGTCGATGGAATGATCTTGTCAGCCCCTGCTGTTCGGGTGAATCCGGCAATGTACGCATCACCGAAAGACATCGAGCAAGGTCTCGTTGCACTGGTAAAAAAAGGTCATACGATCAGCCTGAAATCGTTTATCACCAATCTGGTATCACTGCGACCTGAAGTCTCGCAAGAGATGCTGGACGACCCGTTGATTCTCAAAGAGATGAAACTAAAAGACTTACTCGCCACAGATTTGTTTTGCGAAAAAACCTCGAAGTATGGCAAAGGTGTAGCCGAGGGAATTCCAGTGTTGATCTTCCAGGGTGGCGGAGACAAGTGCGTTTCGCCAAAGGCGGTGACGGAGCTGATGGCGAATATGCCGTCCAGCAATCAAACTTTGGCATGGATGGGGCCCTGGGGTCACTTACAATTGGAGACTTCGTACTTCCGTTCGAAGATCATCGATGTCATCGGTGACTGGATGGAAAACCGCACCAGAAGCGCCAAGCAAGAGCTTGTAGAATTAGAGCAAGACATAAGCGACCTGGGCGGGACGTTAGTTAGATAAATCTTTCAGTTACTCAAAAGCGACGGCAAACGAAGCTAGATTCCGCTGCCATCGTAATCTAGCTAGCGCGTGAAACTATGATTTCGGGGAAATCTCCGAAAGACTCTGCGAAAACATTCTTGACGGTGAAACATATATGGCTCTGAAAACGGCTCTTATTACTGGCGCTTCACGAGGTATCGGCAAGGCGATCGCAGTTAAACTGGCGGCGCACGGTTTAAATCTCGTTTTATTGTCCAGAACAAAAAGCGATTTGGATGCGGTGAAATCAGAGATTGAAACTGGCGGTGCAAGCGGTTCTGTACTGACACTTCCGTGCGATATTCTGAACGTTGAAAACATCAAAAGCGCAGTTAACGAAGCAATCGCGAAATTCGAACAAATCGATCTGTTGGTTTGCAATGCCGGCGTCGGAAAGTTCGGCAATCTCGCCGAAACAACCGAATCCGACTGGGATCAGATGCTCAACACAAACGCCAAAGGTTCCTTCCTGCTCGCTCAACAGATTGCACCGCCAATGGTATCACGAGGGGACGGACAAATGATCTTCGTCACCTCGGACGTCGCCAAAAGAACATTCGCGACTGGGGCCATTTATTGCGCAAGCAAATTCGCGCAGTATGCCTTCGCGAGCGCGCTTCGACAAGAACTTCGCCCTGCCGGGGTTCGAGTCAGTGTGATCATGCCGGGTCTTGTCGCTAGCAGTTTCAACGATAGCGATGCCGACTCACCCGAAAAGGCGACGTGGTTGAAACCGGCCGATGTCGCCGATGCCGTCATGTACATCGCCGCCGCTCCGCAGCACGTGCTTATCGACGAGATCACGCTGCATCCTGTTTCGCAGGAAGTTTAAACTGATCGAGAAACCTAGCAAATGTCGCATGTCCTCACAGACTTCTAGTTATTGACTTGAATACCGGTTTGTTCGAACAAATATCGTTGCATCCTTTGCATTATAGATTGCTTTCCAATCGGGATTCTTGACCAATTCTTTGCTTATCGGAGCATGCGGTGGCATAAAAACCCAGTCGAATTTATATCGCTGAAACAATTCATTCCAGCCGGGCTTCAAATTCCGCATTACGAAGTAGTCGCTGACCAGTGGCGCACCGTACATGTCAAATCTGGTATCGATAAAGACTTTCGGTTGTGTTGAAACCGGCGGACAAGTAAACGGGTCGCTTCCTAAAATTGGCTTTTCATGCGCAATTAGGTTCCAAATCATCATGTCGCCGAAACCAGCTTCGTTAAAGACGCGACCTTCGGGAAGATCTTTTGCGAGCACTTTGATCGCCGGATATGGCGCCGGA
>CAZRMH010000024.1:0-579 GCA_964600935.1 uncultured Candidatus Obscuribacterales bacterium | reverse complement strand
GAATATTCGGTTTTACAACACGCGAAGAGATGAGAAAAACGCCAAGCAACGAGAACAACAAAAGCATTGCCGGCCAGGCACCGTGACCAAGCATTCCGGAGATTTTGGCGTTAACAGTTATCGGTTGATGTCGCTCCGTCTTACTTCGAATATCGGTAACAACAGGACTGGACTCCTCTGAACTTGCTTGAATGTCGCTGTTGATTGTTCCATTGCTATCACCAACTGTCTCAGTTTTGAACGCTTGCTGTTCATTGTGATTCGGGATTGCGCTATCGGCATCCTCTCCAACAAAACCTCCGGCGGTGCTGCGCACAAGTGGTTGCTCTGTCTTACTCAGCCTAGTGTGCCCCTTTAAAAGCCACGCGACTTCAGCGCACAAAATAATTACAACGAATGGAATCAGGCGGATACAACATATTCCAGCGATGAATACTCCAATAGGCATTACAACAGAGTATGAAAAACCAATTGGAAAGCGGCCCTTGTTTTGCCAGGCACGAAAAACCTTTGCCACCACCAACAACACCAGGGCGCCAAGGATAAAGTATGGATAGAAGGTCCACTCAGTCAGGCTAG
>CAZRMH010000023.1:2793-33307 GCA_964600935.1 uncultured Candidatus Obscuribacterales bacterium | reverse complement strand
GTCGCCAGCGCAGATTGAAGGTTACATCACATCGAGTTATGAATTGTTCTTCCTCTACGTGCCGGGTATCGAGCACATGGAGTCGCAGTCGATTCAAAACTTGAGCTTGATCAAAGTTTTCTTCCAGTCTGACACCGATATGGCAAGTGCGATGGCCAGTATCGTCGCAATGGCTAACCGCGCTACAAGTTTGATGCCGCATGGTACTTACAACCCGTTCGTTTTGCGTTTTGACGCGGGCAGTTTACCCGTTGGCCAGCTGGTTTTATTTTCGGAAACCAAGACGGTCAAACAGTTAGAGGATTTGGCGTATACGCGTATTCGTCCCATGCTCGCCACCGTGCCTGGTGCCGAAGCGCCACCCCCTTTTGGTGGAAACATTCGCTCCATCGTCATAAGTGTTGATGCCGACAAGCTTCGCAAGTACAACATTTCTGGTAACGAAGTAATTAAAGCACTCGAAGAAGGAAACCAAGTTTTACCTTCGGGGAACGTGCGAACGGGCGACTACTTGCGAATCGCGCCTGTAAACACCGATTTGCCAGACATTCACCAACTCGATTATTTACCGATTAGAACCGGACATGGTCCGCAAATCTTTATCAAAGATATCGGCGTAGTTGAAGATTCATCAGACATTCTGGCTGGTTATGCCTTATTCCAGGGACGACGAACAGTTTACATCCCGGCGGTAAAACGTGCGGATGCCTCAACAGTTTCAGTTGTAGATGCGCTGAGAGCCGCATTGCCAAGGATGCAGTCCGTTTTGCCGGCCGACGTAAAGATCAGTTATGAGTTCGACCAATCTAAATACGTTCGCGAAGCGATTGAGAACGTTTTTCACGAAGGACTGCTTGGCACGCTGCTTCCAGGCTTGATGATTTTGCTGTTCCTGCGCGATTTCCGCAGCACATTGATCGTAGTTACAAGTATTCCATTGTCACTGCTATCTGCGATTGTTGCGCTTTCGCTGTGTGGACAAACGTTTAACATTCAAACCCTGAGCGGGCTTTCGCTGTCGATTGGAATTCTGGTCGATGAAGCAACAGTTTGTATAGAGAACATCCACAACCACCTTGGCGCTGGAGAGCCGATGGCACGAGCGGTTTACAACGCTTGCGTAGAGACGATGGTTCCACGTTTGCTAGCTATGCTGTCCGTCGTTGCGGTGTTCATTCCTTCGTTCTTCATGGTCGGCATGACGCGTGAATTATTCATTCCTCTGTCTCTTGCAGTTGGTTTCGCCATGATTGCGTCAACGACTCTGGCATCGACAGTGGTGCCAATTATGGCCGTTTGGATTTTGAAACATAAACATACAGAGCCCAAGCGAGACTGGGTCGACAATTTGAAAGACGCTCTAGGCGGTGTGATCAAATTCCTTTTGCCGCTGAGAGTCTTAGTCGTCGGCGTTTATGTTGTTCTTGCCGTCTCATTGGTGGTTTTCCTCTACAGTGATATCGGTAAGGAATTGTTTCCTGATAATGGCAGTAAACAGTTTCGCGTGCGAATCTCGGCGCCAACAGGTATGCGTGTGGAAGCGCTTGAGAAGCGAGTCCTCAGAACCATTCAAGAAGTTAAGGATGAGGTTGGTGCTGACAATGTTGAAAAAACTCTGGGATATGCCGGTCAGCAGCCACCGATGTTTCCAATCAGTTCGGCGTTCTTGTGGACCAGCGGGCCGCATCAGGCAGTTCTCGATGTGCAACTGAAGGAAAGCGCCAATGTTGACATGTCGACCCTCAAAGACAAGCTGCGCAAACGTTTAACGAAGGCGCTGCCGGATACGACTATGTCCTTCGAGCCAGGTGATATGGTCAGCCAGATCATGAACATCGGTTCGCCGACACCGATCAAGGTGCAGGTGATGGGACCTGACATGGTGGCAAATAAACTGTTCGCCAACAAAGTCTTGGCTGAAATGAAGAAGATTGATAAGTTGCGAGATTTGCAGTGGGGGCAGCCTCTGGACTATCCATCGGTTGATATCGATATCGATCGAGAACTGGCAGGGCAGTATGGCGTAACCGCTAAAGACATTGGTATGTCGTTGCAACCAGCGTTTTTCTCCAGCCGTTTTGTTCACTTGAGTTTGTGGCGCGACAAGAATAGCGGCTTCTCATATCAGGTCCAGGTTCAGGTTCCGCAGGATCAAATCACTTCCAAGGATGATATAGAAAAGTTTCCAACGATGAATAGTGCGAAAACTATTCAGATGCCGGAATTTAATGATGAGCTCGAAGACCCGGGCACCAACCGGTATTACCCTGATGCTAAAGAGAGAAGGTCACAGCATCCGTTGATTTCTGACGTCGCTAAAGTCCAATATGGTGTCACTGATGGTGAATATGATCGCTATAACATGATGCGTACTATTTCGATTACGGCAAATTTGGAAGGCAACGATCTCGGTCGTGTTGGTGATAGCGTCAAAGAGGCGGTTGCGCGGGCGGGAAAACCTCCTGCTGGCGTATTCGTCGACGTGGCGGGGCAGATTCCGGTCCTCGAAGATACATTCTTCCACTTGCTGACTGGTTTGCTGCTGGCAGTCGTTGTTATCACGCTCATGTTGCTTGCTTACTTCCAGGCAGCTAGAGTCGTTTTAATCGTTATGTCGACCACACCGGCGATTCTTCTCGGTGTGTTGACTATGCTGACAATCACAGGCACCACTCTGAACGTTCAATCGTTCATGGGGGCGATTATGTCGATCGGTGTCGGAATCGCGAACGCTATTTTGATGATTGTATTCTCTGAAGAAAGTCGCGCCAAGGGTATGACTGCGGACGAAGCCGCGGTTCATGGAGCGCAGCAGCGCATGAGACCGATTCTAATGACGTCTATTGCCATGGTGGCAGGCATGATACCAATGGCTTTGTCCCAGGGGCAGAGCGCACCGCTCGGAAGAGCCGTCATCGGCGGCTTGAGCTGTTCGACTCTGTCTGTTTTGACGATACTTCCTCTTGTATATTCAATTGTGCAGGCGCATGCGCCTGTCAGGGTTAAATCACTTCACCCCGACGATCTAGAGCTGGAGCAGTAATGGAAAGCGAGCACGAGCCACAACCTGGGTTTGAACCAACACCGCACAAGTCCGGTTTGGCTGAAACTTTCAGTATTCGAAACATTATCATTACCGTGATGATAATTGCCGCCGCTGGTGGTGCCTTTTACTTTATGTGGTTGAAACGTCAGAAGCCGGTTATAGAAGCACCTGTTTCAACAGTTGTCGATGTGCCCGTCGTCTCCGTCACCAAACGAACATTGTTTCGCGAGGACCAGTTGCCGGGTGAGATTAATGCGTATCAGGATGTTTTGATCTATCCAAAAGTCCCTGGTTTTGTCAAAGAGCTGAATGTTGACCGTGGTTCAATAGTTAAAAAAGGCGACCTGATGGTGCGAATGTATGCACCGGAATACCTGGCAAAACGTCATGAGTTTGTCGCCAAAGTTGCCGCGGTGAAA
The DNA here is from genome assembly GCA_964600935.1 of uncultured Candidatus Obscuribacterales bacterium. Classification (GTDB taxonomy): domain Bacteria; phylum Cyanobacteriota; class Vampirovibrionia; order Obscuribacterales; family Obscuribacteraceae; genus JADYXR01. The sequence goes on along the minus strand of CAZRMH010000023.1, from coordinate 29,842 downwards.
GCCGATTTGGCGTCCGAGCAATCAAAAGTCGAAGATTTGAAGGCGGAGTTGGAACGAAAGAAGGCCAATCTGTTAGCCGATCAATCTACATATCAGCGTGTGTATGCCGCATCACTAGTTCCGGGAGTAATCGCAGATAACGATGTTGTTCAGTGGTCTCAAACAGTCAAAGCTGATCGTCAGGATGTGAACGCAGTGACGAAACGCGTGAACGCAAAGGACCATGAGGTATCCGCGAAGCGCGAAGAAGTTGATGCAATGACAAAAGCGTTCGAAAGTTTCGCTGACTTCGCTTCGTATCTCGAAATTTATGCACCGTTCGACGGATATGTGACTGAGCGCAAGATGCACGTGGGTAGCTTCGTTGGACCGGATGGCACTGGCGCCTATCCGCCGATTTGTCGATTGAAACAATTGGATCTTCTGAGAATCGTTGCTCCTGTTCCAGAAGATCTAGTGGCCGGTGTAATCATCGGATCGCAGGTTGAGTTCTCAGTTTCATCGTTTCCAGGCAAACGTTTCAAAGGCACAGTCGCTCGTTTGGCTAACAACTTAGACAAAGATACGAGAACAATGCCTGTCGAATTAAACTATCTAAACCCTGATTTCACCTTGATGCCGGGTATGTTTACCAAGGTCTACTGGCCAACGCGCAGACCAAACACGAGTTTATTTGTACCGATCACTTCGGTGGTATCAACTCCACTGAGCACCTTTGTTTGTAAGATCAAAGACGACCACGTAGATTGGGTTCAGGTCACGAAAGGCGAGATTATGGGTAAACAAGTCGAAGTGTTCGGCGACTTGAAAGAAGGCGATGTGGTGGCACTGGAAGGCAGTGAAGAGCTGCAGAATCAATCCCGCGTACATCCAGTCGCCAAGCCGCCTTCGGTCAGTCAGAAAGCCGGCTCGTCAATTTAGGTTTCGTTCGACGAGTAAACTAAACGTACGTACTTTGGAGGCGTACGATTCAGAGTAGTTCTGTGAAGTAAACTATTGCGCGAGGATTCGACCGGCGCGTTGTTCGATTTCTGAAGCCTTGGCGTTTTTATCGAGACCGCGGAGCACCTGAGCGTAGTCTTTTAAACATGCAGCAAGTAGTGGATCTTTCGTGCCGACAGCTTGTTCTGTACTGGCAATTGCCCACTCGTAAAACGTACTGGCTTTGTCGAGTTGACCTTGTTGGAAGTAGAGAAACGCCAGTCCGTTTAAAATTCTCGCGGTCTCCATGCTGTTTGGTCCAACTATCTCCTGGGCGTCGGCGAGCGCTTCTCGGTAGAGTTTAGTTGCTTCTGGAACGTGTCCTAGATTCGCTTCAACTGACGCGAGTGATGCGACTGTGTTTATAGTCAAAACGTTTTGCGCATGGTAGGTGGACTCATAGATTTTGAGTGCTCGAACCAGGCACTGCTTCGCTTCGCTATAGCGTTTTTGCACGATGTAGAGTTGGGCCAGTCCGTTTAAATCATTTGCGACTGATGGATGGTTGGGACCGAGTGAATCGGTGTCGGCTGCGATCATGCGCTGATACTGCGCTTCTCCGAGGCGGTAGCGATTCTGTTGAAAGATGGTGTCGCTCACGACTTTAAAGGCCGGTTTCAACGCGTTGTCCGACGAAGGCATGTGAATGCCTCGCAGCGAGACCATCTCGTTCTCATTCGTATCTGAAGCACGCGATTGTGCTAATTGCTGGGATGACTGTTGCTGCCACTGCGATTGTACGGCGCCAGTCAGTGAAGGTGCTGCGGAATTGCCGCGTAGTGAGGTTTGTCCATCTGAGTTCGTTGAGTTGGAACCGATGCTGTTGGAATTTTGAGAGCTGTTATCGTTAGAACCATCGGAGCTTCTGTTGTTGGAACCTCTAGTGTCGCCGGTTTGACGGTTTGGCGGAGATTTGTCGGTGCCGAAAATGTCCTTCTGAAAATCGTCGACCAGATCTCGATCCGAGTTGTCGTTTCCTTTGATCAAATCTCCGTAGTCGTGCATGACTTCCTTGAGTTGACCAGCAGCTTCGAGGTTTGGTTCCTTCGACAAAATTGTGATTGCACGTTTATAACTATCAGTTGCGGCTGCGCGATTGCCCATTTTGTTGTGGACGCGACCGATTCCTCGAAGTGCAATTGCTGCATCAGGACTGTATGTTCCGTAGTTCCTTTCGGAATTCTGCAAGGCGCGATTGTAATAAGTCATCGCTAGCGGATGATCACCGGCGGCTTCTTCGATTGAGCCGAGTGCCATCAGCACTGAGTTTATCTTTGTGCTGCTGCTGCCGTTCTTTCTTTCAAGGCGTTGCAGCATCTGTTGAAGAATGGTGCGAGCTTCGCCCGTTTTGTCCAGAAGAGTCAGTGATGAAGCTAATTTCAACAAGCATTTATCCAGGTCTGCTGAATTCTTCGATTGCTTTTTGACAAGTTCTACTGCTTTCCGAAATTTTTGTTCTGCAACGTTCGGAGTTTCTGAATTGAGCGCGGCATCACCTTCCGCGTAAAATGCAGACCATGATTCGGGTGCGCTGGTTGCTGCATTTACTGGAGTAAACGATAGACTTGCTGCGCTTAACATCAGTAGAATCAAAGCTCTAGAGCTGGCTTGAACTTTTCTGGTAGGTTTTCTCAATTGATTGTCCGCAATCCTTATGGCAAGAACTATTTTAACCGATTGAGCTTTGCGAGGCAGCGACAGTAGCTTGTCGAGCGATAAGTTTTTATTTGCTATTGGGCAGAGGCGGATAGTCCGAATGTGCGACGCTGCCCTGACTCAGTTTGATAACGACCTTAGAGAAAGCGCTGCTGATTGCCATTTGTAATTGTTCGCTTACGAAATTGGCGCCCATGCAGGCTCCCACTGACATGACCAGAAATGCAGCAACCCAGGTGAGTCCTTTCGACGTCGCGTTCATACCAGCAATGAAGATGCGTTCAGGGAGTGGACAGTCTTTGGTAAGAATCGTTCCGTCTGTCCTTCGGTAAAATCGTCCGCAGAACTTGCCTTCGTTTTCGACGACAACTTTTTCTGCTTCTGATCTTGTTAGTTCGCTGAAATTGTATACGTGTAGTTTGCAGTCGCCGCAGAGTCTGACGCGGTTTGTGCCAACCATTTTGTTCCAGTCGGCAGGGCAGTTTTTCGCTATTTGCAGGTCATCGAGTTTCCATGTCGAGTCGGTCGTCATGTCGAGCTTCTCCGTTGGTGGCATTTCTATCTTCCCCAAAATGTGAGTTCGCCGAACCTGATTAGAGAACTTGTTGTGCATGACTTGAGTCATTCGTTGAAGCAAGTTATTGATTGAGCAACTTTGTGCGTTGGAGCGTTGAGAACTGCGGAGAGCTGTATTAGGAGCCGGCTGGAAGCCGGCGCTCCCAGGCGCTCTAAGGATTGTGCGGCGCTCCCAGGCGCTTTAAGGATTGTTGGCGCTCCCAGGCTTGGGCACCTGGAGCAATGATATTTATGCATATCGGAGAAGCCCGGTGCGTTAAAGAAGTATTGGCTCGCGGGTGAATAGTACCAGTGTTTTTATGAACTCCCTCTGGCTTTTCATTAGATGAAAACGCTTAGCTAGAGATCTCTTGTTCCGCCTCTTTTCCCAAAGAAACTCTAGCTAAACAGGCACAACAGCTACTTTCTTTTCACGTAACGGCAGAAGTTTCACTTCTGGCGTGCTTCACCGAGGTTTCTCATGTTGAAGGCTTCAACAGTGCGACTGCTGGTTTTACTCGGACTCGCTGCGGCGATGTTCCTGACGCTCTGTGGAGATTCGCCCAAAAACCGCAAATCCGCACAGTCCATCACCGCCGGCGCCACCGACAAGCGCGGGTGCCCGGATGAAGAAGACACCAAGACGACGAAAGGGAGCGAGGCGCTTTTCGCGCTCGTCAAGGACATCTACGACAAGCTCGACCCGGCAGGCGCTGGCTCGTTCACGTCCATCGACGTAGATCGTGCGATGCTCGCGACGTGTATCAAAGGGAGACACGCCATCGCTCTTGTCGTTCTTCGTGAGAACTTCTCGGCACTCTCCGGCGGCAAGGTGCGACTCACCCTGAGCGAACTGAAACAATATCAGGCAGGGGTTGTTCGCTCAGAATTGGCGGATAGCATCGACCAGCGTTTTGTGGGCGCGGCGAGTTTCTTGAAAAACGCGAATCGCGGACTCTTCCCTCGCGGCACATTTGCGGAATCGCTCGCTAAGATGCGTTCGGTCGACCAGGTGGCGCGCGGTAACTGCTACCTGTTGTCCGGCATCGGCTCCGTTTCTGCACAAACGCCTATTCTGATTCGCAAGTGCATTACCGACAACGGCTTCGATACTGTCCGTGGTATCAAGACCTATTCGGTACGTTTTCCTCGGGAGCCGGATGTCGAATACATTGTCGAGGACTTTACCGATGCCGCGCTGCTTTACGCCGAGGTCTCCGAGGACTCAGGCACCTGGGTAGCAGTTCTGACGCGAGCTTTCGGACAGTACATGAAGGAGCATTGGACCGCACGTTTGCCGGAACGCCTGTTCTACAAACTGGACAAAAAGGTCTTGCTGGAAGATACGACGGACAGTGGTTCTACGAACAACGATGGGCTGCGGATGATGACCGACCCGCGCAAAACCGAATTGCGCCGAGTCTTGTGGGGATTCGCTGAAGATAAAATCAATTCGAACTTCAAAGAGATTCTGGACAGCGTTCTGGCTGAGGCGTCGCCGTTGACGAAGTCTTTAGTGACCGCTCTGTTGCTGCCGCAGGTAAAGAAGATCATCGCTTCGATGTACGTGCCACGCGATGAAGCGGTCGTTCACGACTTGCTTAAGCGTTCGGTCACCGACAACAAACTTCCAGGCACGGTGATAAAGCACGGCGGCGCTCACGAAGTCAGCATCATTGGCTATCAACCTGGTAACAAAACCGCGGACGGTCTGCACGAGTCCAAGTACGGCTTCGTGACTGTTCGCGACCAGGCTGGGTTGTACCCAGACGAAGAGAAAAACGTAACGGATGGTAAGTGGTGGCGTGAACCCGGCATGGATGGCAAGACCGTGATCATGACCGTCGAAGAGTTCACCGCCATTTACTCCGGCTTCAACGCTGTGCTCAAGCGCTGATACTGGATTTGGTGCAAGGCAATACAGGTGCGTTCCCGCCAGAGCAGGCTGGAAGCGACGGACCGCCGCAACTTCGCGGCGGTCTTTTCTTCATTCGAGTTCAAGGAAAGTGTCATGTTCATTTCAAATCAGCTGGTTGGCCTGCGGGGCGCGGAACGCAACGCGATGCTCGCGAAACTGTTCGGTGAGGAGATGCACCGCGGTCTCACCGAGATGGAAGTTCTAAACGGCGACGGCGTTACAATCTTCGGGACGGCGCGCCGCCCCAAGGGTCATCCCGACTACTTACAGGCCTATCGCCTGGGCTATGGTGTGGCTAAGGCGGGGATGATCGTCATCGAGGGCGGTGGCCCGGGTGCGATGGAGGGGGCGGCGGAAGGAGCGGTGGCCGCTGGCGGCAAGGCTGTCAGTGTCTGTCTGAAGCTCCCGCACGAAGAGAAACCGAATCCGTTCGGCTCGCTCAACCTGCAACACCAGTTCTTCCCGACTCGGAAGGCGATGTTCATCGAGCACTCGACCGCCTTCATTCTCGTCAAGGGCGGCTTCGGTACCTGTGATGAGTTGTTCGAGGTGCTGTGCAGCGTGCAGTGCCGCATGAGCACGAAGGTGCCGATCTACCTTGTTGGTACCAAGTTCTGGAAGCCGCTGGATAACTTCATCCGCGAGTCGTTGTTGTCCGAAGGGATGATCAGCGCCGGTGACGAAAAACTGTATACCATCACGGATGATGAAGACGAAGTAATCGACGGTGTCGTCTCGCACTGGAAGTCCACCCGCGTGGTCGCTTAGTTCATCAGTCGAGCGCTTGACGTAGAAACCAAAAGGACCGCGGATGACCTCCGCTCCTTTTGTGTTTTGCTTATTCAACTATTGCGTAGAGTAGAACAGGCGTTTATTTTAAAACAGTCGAATCGCTGTCCGCAACACAATCTGGAACAGAAGGAGCGAGTCCTGATTACCCGATGTTCATCAGGACTCGCATCTACTGTTTGTTGGGTTCAGAACTGCAAACGAGGCTAAGGCGAATCGCCACCGTTTCTTCAGCGACCTCAGGAAACGATCATGCAGTCGGGTCAATGAGCTTTTTCGCCTTCTCGCTCAGAGGTTTGAACAACCAGAGATTGTTTTGATCGAGGTTGTTCTGAGGCCAGGTCCCGCTATTGAGATAGAGGGGCTCGGGAACAAACTCGGCAGGCAGGCTTTGCAGAACGAAAAGCCAAGACTCCTGCAAACGTGATAGGGCGACGCCTTGCTTGCGCAGCTCGCCAGCGCGTCGCTGGAAGTCGCGGATCGTGGCTTCCTGCGCAGGATCTGAGCAGGCATAACCCTTAGCGCAATTCCAGCCGTAGACGTGGAGATGGCTGGGCGCCGTCTCCAGGAAGTCGTAACCACATGCGGTGGCAATTGTATCCCATGACGCATGCGCCAGTTTTCCGACATCGGGGATCGGAACTGAAACCTGACCGGGGTGCCTTTGTGATTTCCAGGCGATCTGGAAAAGGCGCATGAAGTGTTCCGGGCGGTCGATGAACTTGTATGGGCTGGCAACGAAGGCTTCCAAATCCTCATCTCCGCAGACCTTGGCGATGCCGGTGCCCGGAAGATATGAATACAGAGAAGTTTCCGCCGAGCTGCCCTGGATCTGACGACCGCCGATGACTAGCGGCAGATTAACCGGTTCGTCGTACGGATAGTCGAGCAGCCCTGAATCGTTCGCCTTGCGAGTGCCGTCGAAACGGCGGTCGCGGAGCGCCCAGCTGAAGATCAGTTCGCCGGGTTTGCCACCGAGAACGTCTCCGAACCAGGCAAAAACCTTTACTTTGACGTGGTCGCGTTTTATAACCAGTGCACCATTGGCGGTGCGATAGTAGTTGGCGAACACGGGAAACCGGAGCACACTGCTGTTGCCATCGACCGACCAACCGTTCAGGTTGCTCATCTGGTCGCTATCGAACAAACCTTCGGTCGTTTCGAAGACGCGGGAGAAGCGCTGACCAAGAGATCCGAGCAAACCCTTGACCATCGGTGTTACGGCAGTTTTCCACAAAGTGCTATCGCTGACTGACGCGAGCGGTGCCGCGGCAATCTCTCTTGCGGCTGAGCGCAAGAATCGTTGTTGTTTCATTCGTAGGTCTACTTTCGTGAGTACAGGTGGGTCGTTCGATCCACCTGCGGTTTCTAAAAATCGCTTCGAACGAAGCACACCAGAGAACACCGTGAAAGCCTGCACGCGTATCAAGCGAGTTAGGTGGCTGCAAGGTGTTGGACTAAACTACGTGCTGAGTTTTGGTCGTAAAATTCTGGTTGGAAAAAGGGATCAGTTTTTTTCTATCAAGAACTAGAAAAGGAGCCCCTATGGCTTTAAGTTTATTGTGTAAAGTGATGTTTGAAACATGAAGTTCACAAACGCACCAGTGAGTAAAAACGTCGTACTGGTGGTTTCTTCCGCGAAGCTTAAGCGGTTTTCAGCGCCGCTACAGCGTATCGCTAACTGTGCGAAGTCAAGTTTGCGAGCAATGTAAACGCGAAATCTTGATTGTAATGCTGAACGAATTGCTAACGTCTCAAATGCGTGCTGCGCATTGGCTTCCTTGGCGGGTTTTAGAGCGGTCTGGAAGTTTATTTCGCATTGTGATGATCGTCGGTGCGCTGCATCTTAATACATCAGATGTTTTGCTTTATGTCCATACCTGGTATCACGAGTTACTTCTTTCAAAACCTTATCCGGACTCTTTCCACAGAACTCAAATCAATTTCCCAGCTATCGTTCTCGACCGTTGAAACAGGAATATTTCCTTGTCGTGATCGTTCGGGTTTTGGGATTGAGTCCAAAGGTCGTGCAAGAAGCGTCTCGAACAGAAATGGAGACAACAATGTCCTTCGTGAAAAAGGCTGCGCTGAGTGTGGTTGGCTTTTGTCGCCGTGCTTTCGTTGCAGTTTTCAGCGATGGCGATTTCTCAACCGGCAACCGCAGTAACTATCGCGATCGCTGGCCTGGAGAACCTCTGCATCGCTGACGTTGAACTACAGCCCAAGTCGGTGTCCAGAACTGAAACCGATTGCAACCCCAGCACGCTTCCATGACGTGCTTTGCTTGCGACGCCTCAGTGCGTTCTTAGTTGAGTCGCTGTGTTCTACATGGCGGCTTACGAATTGAAATTAAACCCCACAACTGGAGAAACGGATGACCGAAGCCAACCAGCAGAATCCCGCCCCGTCCGCTCGCGCACCTGGTGCCAACGCCGAGCGGATCACCATCAACATTCACCGCGGGCTCCATGCTGCCGCACTTCATCTCACGCAACACCACATCGCCTCCTATGAGGCGTACGCCAACCAGCCGACGCTGGATCACGGCGAACTTCACGAGACGCTGATCGATGTCACCGCAAGTGGTGTCGACCTGTCCGTCGCCCTGAAGATCGCTCATGAGCTCGCCAGCCACATCCTCCCGGCCACGATCGGCGGCAAGGATATGGCGATGATGATCGTGGTCACTGACTGCGAACACTCGCTCGGCGAGGTCGAAGGCCTGTTGCACGTTCTGCGCGATCTCAATCGCCACAAGGGCTGATCTGACCACCTCGCGTCGACAATTCCGTCGACATTGAACAACCATTAGGTTTGGAGCATCGATTCGTCGAGTATCGATGTGGGTAAGGCTCTAGACCGGGACAGCAAGGGCCGCTTAACAGCGCGCCCTTGCTTTTCTTCGTTGGCACTCGTCCTCCGATTCATACTTCTTTCTTTGAAGTTCTACTATGTCATGTAGATAGAATTAGAGCAGCCAAGCGGTGAAGAAATGGTCAAACGGTGCATCAGTTCAGTTTGAGTTTATGGTCACACCGGAGTCTTTACTGCCCAGAGTGAGGCTGGCCAGCTTATTTCCATTGTTTATTTTTACGCTGGTTGGAGCTGTTCCGGTCAAGTTGATGGTTTGATTTTTGGAGGACGCAAAGCCGTTGCCAGTTAACAGTACGTTGCCTGATACGTCGACGTTCGATGTTGGCGTGAATGTGTTCACCAAAGTCGGTCCGAGGGAGATGGTGATGTCGCCTGTGGGACCAGATGAAATGTCGCGATCGACAATCATCTTGCCTTTTGTGCTGGAATTCGTCACGGTGACATGACCACCAGCGACCAGACCCTGAGAAATAGACAGCGTTCCTGCGTTTGTGGTTATGTCTATATCATTGGACACCGATAGCGGTGATGAACCGTCGAGTTTGAGTGAACCATTCGCGGTTATAGCAGCTTGAGCCGCCGCTTTTGTGTTTTCCAGAATAGTGCCTCTGGGCGCCAGGCAGTTCAGGAATAGCGGACCAAATTTCGCTTGTGCTGTGACCTTAGGCGCAGCTACGTTGAATGGATTCACCGACGTACCAATAGCAATATCGGCTAATAGCGAGAGCTGCTTGGTGGTTACTGTACCGCTAAACAATGAGCTTAAGAGGCTGCCGGCTGTTGTGAACCGGGCCTCGTCGGTCGCGGTCACATCTTGAAACGAGACAAGGTTTGCTCCACTCACGTCGAAGGACTTGCTGAGGATTGAACCTGTTGCTGTAATATCGCGATCGGCGGCTGTAATGGAAACCTCCGCCTTCTGAGCGGTGATTTGAGCGATGTTTAGCGCTCCTGGTGACCCGGTATTGACCTGAATGTGCACGTCGGTGCCACCGCATTCAGCCAACAGAGATGGCGCGATGATGTTCAAGGGATCCGACGAAGACCCGATTTCCTTGCCTGCGAACAACTGTATTTGAGTTGCAGAGGTGATTGGCGGTGGTGCCCCACCATCTTTGATTTCGGTTCCAGCCGAGAGGATAACCAGTTGATTGGCGTTGATTGAGCCTTGTACGTACAGCTCCCGTCCAGCGGATGCTTGAAATGTTGTTGTCGAGTTGATTGGACCGGCAATGACTAGATCGGCGTTTCTGTTGAGTTTTTCTGCGCCAGTGAGAAAGGAAGTGCTCGTTCTACTTCCATTTGCTGCGTAAACGATCGGCACTTTTTTGTTGGTGGAGACTACGTCGGCTGTTCTAATTGAGATGGAACCTTCGACCCCGGAACTGCCGCCGATTGTGCTTAACGTGCCGGTGCGTACTGCTTCAGATTGAGCTTTTGACGCTCCTCCCACTATATTGATGAACCCATTAAAACCTGTGCCGCTTCCACCAGTACTGATCGTGCCATTGGTAGTATCAATAGTGCCGCCGCCCTGTCCATCAGTCCCTCTTCCATCGAATGCAAAAAGACTGACGTTGCCGCCATTGGTATTACCAGAGGTATCAGTCGCGCGTGCCAGAATACTGGAGCCGGGGTCCATCTGGATGTTACCCCCGGTTTTAGAGCTCTTACCTGATAACGTCACAATCCCCGCGTCAGCAGGCAGCGCGGGCAGTGTTGATTTGTTGTTGCCACCCTGATTTGTAAAATCAGCTCCCGCGATTAGCGTGATATCGAAGCCTTTCGAGTTTGCATCGCCGGCGCGGACGGTGACCCCGCTCTGTATCTCGATATTGGAGGTCGAGATCACTACCAGTGCTTCTGCAACGCTCACGTCTCCTGTGATAGTTATGTCCCCATTCCGATTGAAAAACGTAGGGTCGCCCGTCAAGCACACGCTTCCGAGTTGGAGATTATCCGTGCTGGCTACTACGTGCGCTGCACTTCCAGTCTCGTTGATAACGCCAGTGACTTGATTGACATCAGCAAATGCTGTCCCCTTGCCGGAGTTTAGATTGAATTGTTTGCTGAATAAATCGCCGCCGATTATCTTGCTGTCGAAGACTCCTTTGTAATCACTGTCGCGTAAATTGACGGCACCGTCGAGGGCGCTGATAGCTCCATGTTGGTTGTTCACAACCAGTGCTGCCTCTGATGACCCGCGCAAGTTGACGTTGCCTGTGGTTGAAGCAATCGAACCGTGGTTGTTGACATTGGGAGCGGCTAAACCGAGATCTTTCGCTGCAGTGATCGAACCGAAGTTGTTCACGGCATTTCCGGCTGTCAGCGTCAATCCTGCGGATGAAGCGATTGTACCGGCGTTGCTCAAGGTTCCCGAAGCATCAAGCGTTAGATCGATGTTGGAGTTAATCGTCGCGCCACGGAAGTTGTTGATGTCGTCAGCGTGAATGGCTCCCTGTCTGGCGTTGTTGCTGCCTGACACAGCAAGTACTGTTCCGAAGTTGTTCAAATCACCCAACAATCTGAAGTCGGAGCGCCTTGAGAAGTCACCACTGGTGGTGACGTTATTTGCTACCACCAGGTTGGCAGCGCGCATGACGTCGTGATCTCCGGTAATGGCGCCAAGGTCTACGTTGCCACCGATGGCGCGACCGCTGCGGTCGACGATTAGTTTTTGTCCATCGCCCGAAAGTGCTTGTTTAACGGCAATATATTCTGCGGCTGTCACCTGGCTGCCGGCGCTGACGGTTTTCATGCCATCGCCTGATGCGATTTCGACAGAATTATGATTGGCAAACAGATTTTTCCCGAGTGTTATGTTTCTAGAATTCGAGGTCAGATCAAGATCCAGACCGCTCTTCAGCTTTACAAGGTCACCCGAGACATTAATCTGATTTGTTCTTGCACGCAAATGATCCAGCATGTTCCGATTGCCGATTCGAGCGGCCCTCAGATCGGCATGACTGATACCGGCTGGCTGAACTGAGCTGACCGCGGGAAGTTTGTTCTGGCGGTCGTTATTCTCGCGGAACAGCGCTCGGGCTGCATGACGTTCCATGTTGGGATTTTGCAGTCTGAAATCTCTGAAGTTGTCGTGGTTTTGACCGGCATAAGCCGATGAAGTAGTCGCAATCAGGAGTGTTCCTGCTAAGAGAAACGCTGATTTCATCGTGACTAGACGATTTCGGTACTGCATGAGACATTAACCTCGTAAGAGAATTCTGGCTGCCGCGTCTTTCAAAGTGCAGCAGTCCAGTGTGACGTCAGGTTAGCACGTCTATCGTCTTTTGTTGTCTTTATCTGCGTGTTGAGATAGTAGCTGGTGGATTTTGGATGAATGAATTTCTGTTTTGCTTTTGTTCGCGGTTCATGATGATGACTTTACTGCGAATGGCAACAACCCAATCTCCCGAGCCCTTTTAATGGCTTTTGTGATCATTCGCTGATTCTTACGACTCAAGCCGGTAATTCGAGCGGGTAAGATTTTTCCGGTTTCAGAAATGAATTTTCGCAACGCCGATGGGTCTTTATAATCCACAAAGTCAATCTTATTTACGGCTAGTGGATCAACCTTCTTTCGGCGCGGGTACTCCCGATTCGCTGACATACTATTGTTTTTGTTTGTTTTTTGTTTCATAGTTTTCTATCTCCAATTTCAGTTGATAATCCCAATCGATTTCAAAATCTTCGAGCGGCTCTGTGAGCTCTTCCTGCCAACTATCGGCGAGATGATGGGCTTTCTGTTTTTGCGATGCAGTTAGTACAAGAGTAAGTTTTTTCAAACAGCCTTCCACGATTTCGATTGAGGCATCATCAGCATCTTTGTTATTTTTAACTAGCAAACAAAACAACTGCGATCTGGTTTGGTCTCTAAATTCGAGTGGACCATCCAGGTAGAATTTAGCAAGAACTGCTTGAGCCTCAATAATTCCATTGCGGGCGGCAATCTCCAACCAAGTTTTGGCATCATCAAATCGATTCGTAGTTAGGCTGAGACATGCCAGTCCAAACTGAGCGCCGACATGACCACCGTCGGCAGCCTGACGATAGAGTTGTCTGGCGCGCTCATTATTCTGTTGGCAACCTTGTCCAGCAGCGAACATCCAGGCCAGTGAACACTTTCCCTTCAGGCTGCCCAGTTGTGACGCGGTTGTCAGAAAACGTGTGGCTTCATTGTAGTCAATTGCAAAACCAATTCCGTTGTAGTGCATGAAGCCGAGGTAATAGTTTGCCTCTGGATGATTTTTCTCAGCAGCTGATAGAAAATAATCACGTGCCTTGGAGACCGACTTGATCGCTCCAGAGACTCCAAGAAGATAGCGAACACCTAGTTCGAATTGAGCCTCTAGATGACCATTTTGTGCGGCTTTTTCCAGCCAATATAGAGCAGATTTCTGATTTTTTGTTTCTGTTTTGGAGAGGCGATACTGGCATTGAGCATCGCCAGCTTCAGCCGCTTTTTTAGACCAGGCTTTAGCCTTGGCTCTGTCTTGGGCAATTCCGCGACCACCCTCATACATGACGGATAAGTAGAATTGGGCGTTGATATCTCCCATTTCGGCCTGCTTTTGCAATTTCTTGAAAAATTTCTCGTTCATATTTGAAGCTAAACCTTCGCGGCAAGCTGCTCACTTGCCAGTTCACTCAACAGTTTCACGTTCCACTTTGGAAAGGGATCATAAAGATCTTGCCAGTCGTGCGCCAGTTCTATTTCTGTCAAAAGACAATCGTTCAATCTAGCTGTTAACTCGACTCTATTCATGTCAATTCCGATGAAGACTACTTCCTGACGCCTATCACCCCAGGGTTCTTGCCAAGACTGGTGTAGGTCGCGAAGTAGAAGCGAATCTTGTGGCCAGCGTTCCTTGTCCATTGCCGCCCACCACATCGCGCCTGGCTCGATACGACAGGAGCCACCGGCTTGAGACCATTCGATCGAGTAGTTCATCCTGGTCGCGATCCAGAGGAATCCTTTTGAACGCAAGACCCCATGCCATTCTTCCGCCAAGAAATGGCGGAGTCTTTCTGGGTGAAATGGGCGGCGCGCTTGGAAGACGAAACTGCTTATTCCGAACTCCAGTGTCTCAGGGACATGAGTTCCTCGCAGCTCTTTCATCCAGCCTGGTGCTTCGACCGCCCGATCAAATTGAAAAAGACCTGTATCGAGAATGGCTGGTAGCGGCACTTTCCCGAATTGACTTCGAATAATTCGAGCATCTGGATTGAGATGTCTAATGACGCCGTAAAGTTTGTTCAAATCTGTTTTCTCAACCAGATCCGTTTTGTTTAAAACAATCACGTCTGCAAACTCTACTTGATCGACCAGCAAATCACTTATGGTGCGCCGATCGTTTCTGTCTGCGCCGAGATCTCTTTCTAAAAGTTCTTGAGATTCCTCATAATCATTCAAGAAATTGTACGCATCGACGACAGTCACCATGGTGTCGACTCGAGCAAGATCAGATAACTTATGACCGTGCTCGTCGGTGAAGCCAAAGGTCTCGGCAACCGGCATGGGCTCGGATATACCGGTGGATTCGACGAGTAAGTAGTCAAACCGATTTTCTCTTGCCAGGCGAGTAATCTCAATCAGCAGGTCTTCGCGAAGAGTGCAGCAAATGCAGCCGTTAGACATTTCGACCAGTCGCTCTTCGGTACGACTGAGTGTGCCGCCTTGAGCGATGAGCTGAGCGTCAATGTTGATCTCGCTCATATCGTTCACAATCACTGCGACTCTGAGTCCATCTCGATTGTGTAGAACATGATTCAGTAGAGTGGTTTTGCCGGCGCCAAGAAAGCCGGACAATACCGTGACCGGTAATTGTTTTTGCATAAAACTTCCTTTCGGTTTTGTCTCAACCTCTATTTCGAAACTAGCTGGTGACCCTTATGAGTCGATGTGGGCGGGGTTTGATCTGGTTGTGGATTATCTAAACCTGGGTAAGGATCGGCAAAACTTGCCCAAAACTTTTCGCCCTTGCTCAGTTCACTTTCAGTAAGCAGGCATCTGTCTAATTGCGATTTAAGCCAGTTCTCGTCCATTTTTATGCCGATGAACACTAGCTCTTGGCGCCGATCTCCCCAGGGCTCTTGCCAGTCTTCAGCTATACTCTCTTTTGTCTCGTCGTCATCCGGCCATTCTTCCTTCGGGATCGAGCACCACCAGCTGGCTCCCACTCCGATAGTAGAGGCACCACCGGCCTGCGACCATTCAATCGAATAGTCCATGTGATTGGCAAACCAAAAAATTCCTTTGGAGCGAATTACACCAGTCCATTCAGCTTCCAGAAATTCGCCGAGGCGCACCGGATGTAGTGGCAGGCGTGCTCGATACACAAAGCTGCTAATGCCATATTCGATTGACTCCGGAATATGTTCTCCGCGCAACTCCTGCATCCAGCCCGGTGCTTCGGCTGCCTTGTCGAAATCAAATTCTCCTGTATTGAGAACTCGGTCCAGAGGCACCTCTCCGTACTGGCTGACGTATACCTTGGCGCCCGGATTCAAGTGGTGGATAAGATTCTTTAGTTCTGCCAGATCTTGGGCTGTGACCAGATCGGCTTTGTTGATTAAGATCACGTTTGCAAATTCGACCTGGTCGATCAACAAGTCTGAAATAGTGCGTTCATCATCACTGTTCAACTCCAAATCCCGCGCCTTTAGTTCAGCACCTTCGTTGTAGTCGGAGAGGAAATTGACTGCATCAACGACGGTGACCATAGTGTCCAATCGAGCGATCTCAGAGAGGCTCTTGCCGGTTTCATCCTCAAAGACAAAGGTCTCAGCTACTGGTAACGGTTCCGAGATGCCCGTCGACTCGATGAGAAGATAATCGAAGCGATCTTCTCTTGCCAGGCGTGAAACCTCTATCAACAGGTCTTCGCGCAGAGTGCAGCATATGCAACCATTAGACATCTCTACCAATTTCTCTTCGACACGATTGAGCGAAGCACCGCCTTGTTTCACAAGTCTGGCATCGATATTGATCTCGCTCATGTCATTGACAATTACAGCAACCCTCAACCCTTGTCTGTTGTTTAAGACCTGGTTGAGCAGCGTAGTCTTTCCGGCGCCGAGGAAGCCGGACAGTACAGTCACTGGAAGTTTTTTCATATTTCTTACCTTTATGCTTTTGTTTCTCTGAATGGCGCATGTATGTTGCAGCCTGGGCAGTACTTCTTGAGTAGAAGTCTGTCCGGATTGTTCTTCTTGTTCTTTGTGGTCACATAGAAGTGGTGGCAGTCGAGCTCTGCGCAAGCCAGTTTGATGATGATCCGAATACTTTTCTTCATAGCCAGTCCCTAAAATCGAATCTTGGATTGCTCTGCTTCCTCGCAGAACTTACAAACCGATTCGGTTATTGATAATAGATTATCAATATCGACAAAGTCAAATCGACGTGCAACAATTTCAATATGGAAAGAAACACTCAGCAACGGCAGG
Source organism: uncultured Candidatus Obscuribacterales bacterium (assembly GCA_964600935.1). Lineage (GTDB taxonomy): Bacteria > Cyanobacteriota > Vampirovibrionia > Obscuribacterales > Obscuribacteraceae > JADYXR01. Next base: position 13,623 of record CAZRMH010000023.1, on the reverse strand, counting down.
CTATTCTAAAAGTCTTCGAGAAGACTGTCCGGCCGCTTACAATTCAAGAAATCCACACCAGTGCCAAGCGGCGCTGTGCCGGTCTTGGCATTGCGACTGTTTATCGAAACTTGAAAGCGCTGGTGGCTGAAGGGAGAATTGAGAGCGTCGACCTGCCTGGCGGGGTGGTGCTCTATGAGTTGCCGCGAGCCGGTCATCATCATCATTTTTCGTGTAACAGTTGTCAGAAAGTTTTTGACATCGATGTTTGTGGTCTGAACTTTCAAAAGCTCGTTCCTCCAGGTTTCAAGCTGCAACAGCATGAGATACTACTGTCAGGATTTTGCAGCTCTTGTGATTCGCCTGGCTGATCCATGTGAAGGCAAAACCATTTTTCGCTACAGAATTTTCGAATCGCTAGCAGAAATTTGTATCTACCTCGCGTTAATCAGACCCCTCGGCCAGTTTGCTGTCGTTTTCGGTGACGACTGCCGCTAGCGATTGCGCCATTCTGAGTTCGGCCTCGTAGCCAATAAATTCGTAGTCGACGATTTCCGCTTCTGCTGCGCAACATGGGCAGCAGGTTGTTCGGTAGACGGGGTGTCCAGGATGTTTGCGCGATACAAAGAAGTACGCATCGGTAGGATCTCCTGGATACCCGAGCAGTTCGCCGTCACACGGTCCACCTTTGAATTCGATAATCATATATTTCCCTTTTTATTGTCGGCCAGTAAGAGGTCGCTTCTCATGAGCGCTGCTGGCGGTGATTTGTGTTATTGATAATATGTTATCATTAAAAACGCAAGCGTTCCAACAGGCGACGGAGGGCTGATAGGTAAGCAATGTTCGACGAATTTATAAAGAGCGAACTTTTTAAGCAGAATGCATTCAGTAAAGCCTTGTCCAATATTGAGAGCGGCAACATTGAATCAGCGATATTCGAACTGGAAAAGCTTGCAGAGCAATCGCCTTCGGTTTCGCAGGCATACCAGTTACTTGGACTGGCTTACCTGATGGATGAGAATCCCGAAGCTGCACTCTCTTGTTTGAACAAAGCAATACAGTTGAATGGTCAGTGCGCTGAGTCGCATTATCTGCGGGGGCGAACGCGGATCTTGCTGCAAGAATTTACAGATGCGTCAGTAGATTTTTCGCGTTGTTTTTTGCTCGACGACGGTCATGCCGGCGCTGCTTTTTATGCGGGCTGGCTTTTCTTTTGCCAGGAGCATTTTGCTGATGCTGCGGAGTGGTATTCTCGCAGTCTTCGCCTGCATCCTGATAATGCGGACGCTCTTATTCAGAGAGGTTTGTGCCGCGACCGAATGGGTCAGGTCGAATTGGCGTTGGCGGATTTAACTGCGGCGATTGCGCTGGACTCGGTGCCAACCGAGGCATATTTCAGCCGAGCCGAATTGTTAGCGAACCTGGGACGATACGATGAAGCTATAGATGACTACTGCAAGGCAATAGAAGTTGATCCAAAAAATTCGGAGGCGTATTACGGCAGAGGTCTTGTTTCTCAGGAGTTGGGTAAATTGACACTGGCCTTGGACGATTTCTCCAGCGCAATTGCGCTTGATCATGAACACACCGAGGCGATCTATTGTCGTGCGGTTCTGTACAAAGACTCTGATAGATTTGAGCAGGCCTTCTGCGATTTTGATTCTGTTTTGCAACAAGACCCTAGCCACATTGAAGCGCTGGTCGAGCGGGCTCGACTGAAAATGCGGCTTGGTGATTTCGTCGGCGCATCGAGCGATTTTGATTTGGCTGCGTTGATTGATGTTTGTCCCGAAATTTTGCTTGAAAGAGCCACTTGTTATCGAGCGCTGGGAGACGATCAAAGAGCGTTCTCCGAATTTTCGCGTGCGCTATCTCTGGCTCGCATGGAAGATCAAACGAACAATTGAAATTGTTTTTGCCACTAATAAACTACCTGCTCCTGTACTTCAGGTCAGACGTATTCGATGTTCTCGATCAATGATGAGAATATAGGAGAAACTGGCTTAGAAAGAGCATTCCATCGAGTATAGCGACAATCGCGAATACGATCTTCAAAGTTCGTTGATTAACCGCTCTTGCGCACAGCGGTGCCATTTGCGCGCCAAATACGCATCCGAGTATAGTAAAGGCTGCAATCTGCCAAGGCACACCACCGAGGACGCAGATGTGCACTGCGGTAAGGTAAATCGAGTTGAGTGACAATAAAACTACGCCTAATGCGATCGCTTGCTCTGCGGCTAATCCAAAACCTAGCATCAAAGTTGCCGCGACGACTTCGCCTTCTCCGATTGCTACGCATCCGGTCAACAAACCTCCCGCGAAGGATGCGACTACGATCGCCGCCTTGGTGCGTGTGTCCCACGGCCGTGGCTCTGTCTTCTTGTGATAGACGGTAACTAGAAGCAAACAGCCTAGAAGTATCGAGACCGGACCAAACAGTCCTTTGACTATCATTGCGTTTGGATGGATGACCAGTGAGGTTATAGAGCTACCGGCAATCAGTCCTGGAATTGCCCAAGGCACCATGTGCCAGGGCACCATTTTCTCGGAGTGCCAAGCGCAGGCTCCGCTGGTCATGCCAAATGCCTGGGATGCGATGGCTGTTTTCAAGGCGATAACCGGTGGGATGTGATAAGCGAATATCATGACTGGGATAAAGACCAATCCACCACCGATAGCGGTCACATTGCCGATCACTGCGCCGAGAAATCCTACGAGAATGAAGATCCATCCTTGCTGCAATTCAGCGATTGGGTTTTTCATCAGGCTAAGGTAGGAGATCACCCAAACGGTTACGAAACTAATTAGAATCACGCTTTTCGAGTGGAGCAAACGAACATTTTTTGCAACCAGAGGGTTCCTAAGATGTGCTTTCATCATCATTTTTCAAACTCGCAAGACAGCTAACGAAGCGGGTGAAGTTGTTGAATGCGTTATCCATGGAATGCAGTTCTCGCTGAGCGACGGCGAGCTGAAGATATCCTTCGGCCACTGTAGGTTCAATTGAGATAGAGTCTGTCAAATCCGCTGCCGCAAGGTCGCATCGACCTTTACGCAGAGAGAGGACGCCGCGCCAGTAGTGGGACTCTGAGTGCAAAGGGTCTAGAGCGATAGCGCTGGCGAAATACCTCTCCGCGTCGGAGTAACGATTCTGGTCGAGTAAAATCAATCCTTGCCAGTAGTGATTTTCGGCTCGCAAAAGGTTTTCATCATATCCGTGAATCATAATAATGGTGTCAACTCGACCGGCGTCGCCTGTAGTAGTAATAATCCAGTTCCTTAGGTCTGTTTCGTGGCGGTGATTCGCCTTTCGCGATTCTCTGTGACGCCATTCGTGCTCCGACAATATTTCGAGACGCAGGGCCAATCACCAGCTCCGCCAGAGCTCCAGTGGCATATAGACCTTCCGACCACCTCAAATATTCATCCAGTATGGGGAAGCCGCAAGGCGCGCAAGGCAAATCAAGTCGTTGAATGGCGTTGCGCAAGAAATCTCCACCAGGCAATGAGCGCTCGAAGCCGGTGGCAAATACAACCAAATCGGAGTCGAGAGTACTGCCGTCTGACAGCATCATGGACACACCATTCGCGTCTCCCGTTGCAGAGATCACAGATGAATTCAGGCATGCCAGTGCTCGGTTTTGAATGGCCTGGTTCAACTGACGCCCGACGTCTGCAGGAAAGGATCCCCAATAGCGTGCTCTGTCGACTATGCTGCGGCGCTCAGCGTAGTCCGGCTGTCGCCTCAAGTGTCTCAGGCAGCGTTCATCAAGCCAACATGGTTCCGTGTCGAATGGATAGATTTGCAGTCTCTTTGAATGCAGCATCGTGACATTGCCGGGACTTTTGAGGCTTAGAGCCAGAGCCAGTTGAGCAGCGCTGATTCCGCCACCGATTACGACTGCTCTCGTCCATTTTTTGTTTTTATAGTGAGCAAAATCTGTCGAATAGACATGAACTATTGGCGCGGAGAGCGGTTCTAGCTGGCAAGCCCAGTCGGGAATAGAAAGGCGGTCGGCTGAACCGAGGCAGAGAATTATTCTTTTCGAATGTAGTTCACCACCGGTGGTATTAAGGATGTATGAGTGCTTACTTCGTTCAATCGAAAGCGCGCTTGCTTGTAGGCGAAAAGATCTCAGTCCTCCTTTCTCCACTACGTGATCGCAATGCGAGTTGAAGAGATGAAGCGATGGTCGCCGATGTTTGGAATAGAACTCTTCGCCCCGGCCGTCATGGTTGCGAGCAAACTGGAGGAGCGCGCCAGTCCCGACATCCAGGTTGTGTGCTGCCGGCGAACGCAAATAATTCATCGCTGTGCTTCTTGTGCAGCGCTTCCAAACGGACAGAGGTTCGTCGTGTGGATCAACGACGCAGAGTTTAGTTTGGTCAGCGCCCCGGGTTTTCATCAAGTAGTTAGACATGAACGTGCCATGAATGCCGCCTCCTACTATCAACCACTCAAGCATTTTATGTCTCCCGGATTCAATAAACAAAAGGATCTCAGGCTGTTTCAGCGCTCATTGAGATTGAAAGAACCGTCTTTTGAAAACGGTCTCGAGTCCTCTAATGATAATGATAGATTGTTATCAAATAGAATGCAAAATTTCGCTAGAATAAGAATTATGACTGGATTGCAAATCCCAGTCGATCGGCTTCAAGAGCAGAATTTAGTGCCGGGCGAGAAGAGTTATTCGTTGAGCCGCCAACCGTGCTCCGATTATATTTCTGGAAGCCGGACCTAGACTGAGCTCTGCCAGTGCACCCGCAACAATTATGTTTTCATTCCAACGCAATAGAACATCGGCTTTTGGAAAACCACAAGCGGCTGTTGGTAAGTTGAATTCTTCGATGGCATTGTCGATCAAAGCGCCTCCTGGACGACCTGGTTGAAACCCTGTTGCTAGAACCATCTTGTTGAATGAGACAATCTCATCTCCTCTGTCATCGAGGGCACGGGCGATACTGCTGGTAGTGTCAGCAGAAATATTAGAGATTTTTGCCGTTACGATATCAAGATTGCCCATTTTCTCGGCCTTATTGAGTTCATGGAAAATCTCAGGTGTTACAGAGCCCTTATGGCGAGCTTGTTTAATTTGAAGTCGCTTGTCGACGTCGTTTTTACTCGAGAATCCCACCAGGCACTTTGGTCCCATCCAGCATGGTTCGGAGTCGAACATGTTTACTGAGGGCTTGCGATGCACAACGAGAGAGACCAACCCGGGGCTCAGTACAGAGGCATGAAGAGCTATTTGAGCAGCTGTTAAACCGGAGCCGACAACTGCAATCCGATCTCCTTCGCGCAACCAGTCGAGCGAAAAATCTGATTCAAAGGCATGCCGGACCAATGTCTTGCAGCCGCTCGCCCATGCAGGAATAAGCGGGGTTTCATTAGAGCTGACCGCGAGAACAACCCTTTTTGAAAGCAAATCACCATTATCGGTTTCCACGCGAATGCCGTTGCGGTTTCGCTTGAGACATTTTGCCGTCGCTTTTACTCTCAGCTCATTCAGTTTGTTTCGATCCGATACAGCATCAATGTGTTGGTTGAAAAGCTGCAGCGATGGTCTGTTGTATTTGCCGATTGATTTAGCCCATTCTTGTTTTGCATAGTCACGCTGGAAGCGTTCGAGATCGAAAGAAGCTAGAGCTAAATTATGCACGCCTGGTGAGCGCAGAAAACGCATACCGCAATTGGATGTTAGTTGTTTCCAGCGGTGGCAGATAACCTCATTCGGGTCTACAACTCGAACACTGGAGCGTGCTACATGCAAGGCATTTACCAGCACGTTCGAAAGGTATGTGCCGTGGATTCCTCCACCTAATATCAACCAATCAAGTGTCATTCTGCATCCTATATATTGATGATAATGATATTGCATTATCAATAAAACGGCAAATCGGAAATAAGGCAAGACAATATCCAATAGCGAAGGCGTGCAGGAGGTTGGAGTTGTACGGTTTTACTGATACGCAGTTATCAATAGTCTCGCGCGACTAGCGCGAAGGCTGTCATTTTTTGACCGGGTGTGAAAATGATTATCATTTCTGTCTGGTTGGGGTTTTGGTCGCTTTTCTTCGCGCCCAAAAACTACCCCGTAGATTTCTTGAATCTCCTGCCAGGCAAGGTTTTTATCATTTTTCAGGTGTTGAATATTGTTCGGCGTGCTTGATAGGGTGAATCGTCTTTTGGTTTTAGAACTTCAACAGGTCGACATCACCGCTCTTAAAACCTTCAGCTGCCTCTTAATTGTCAAAAACAATGCCTCAGGTGCTGAGTGAGTTACGTTCGAGTGTCTATGTCGAACTCAGCTGTCAATGTTTCTTCACTGTTCATCATTGAAATCCCGCCCGCATGGTGTCAAAGCCGGGACTGCTCCCGTCTGCGGCGGCGATGAAGAGTCTTCTCAGTAAAGCAGGCGCACTCGGCTGCCTCTGACCCTGAACGCAGGACGACCCTGTCTGCGGTCCGACATCATCATCAAACCCTGTCCACTGCTTTTCTTTTCTACGCGACCGAGAGGTCGCGATCTAGCCAGAAATCATGAGGAACATACTATGAACGCAAAACACATGCGGATTCCTGTAACTCTCGTCACCGGCTTTCTCGGAGCCGGCAAAACGACTCTGCTGAACCGGCTGCTCAATGAGGCGCACGGCAAGCGCTTGGCCATCATCGAGAATGAATTCGGAGAGGTCAGTATCGACGATGCACTGCTCGTCGACAACAACCAAACCGTCTTCAAGATGAGCAACGGCTGTCTGTGCTGCACGATCAATGGCGACCTGGTCGCCACCCTGCTCGACCTGGTCAAGCGCCGCGGCGAATTTGACCATGTCGTAATCGAGACGACCGGTGTCGCCAACCCGGGTCCGGTGATTCAGACCTTCATCGCCAACGAGGATATCGCAGAGGCTTTCGAGCTCGACGCGGTGGTCACTCTCGTTGACGCCAAGCACCTCGACAAACACTTCGATAGTAAGGAGTGCAAGGCTCAAATCGCCTTTGCCGATATCGTGGTGCTCAATAAGCTCGACCTCGTGAGTGAAGACGAAGCTCTCGCCACCGAGCGCCGGATTCGCGGGCTGAACTCACAGGCTGTTCTCTTGCAGACGAAACGCAGTTGCGTCGAGCTTTCCCAGATTCTCGACCAGCATGCCAACAGTCGGGACCTCGTGGTCTCGGCCGACGACCATGGTCACGAACATGGCCAGTGTGGACACGACCACGGTGACGAGCATGGTCACTGTGATCACGACCATGAACACGGTCATAACGATAGTCACGCTCACGGTCATCTGCACACCCACCATCACGACGAGGATATCCAGTCGGTAGGCTGCGAACTCGCCGGGGACATCGATCAAGTGTCATTCAACGCATGGTTCGGGCAGTTGATTCAGACCAAAGGCGATGACATCTTTCGCTGTAAGGGCATCCTCCGCGTAGCCGGGCGTGATCATCGAGTGGTGGTCCAGACGGTGCATCGTGTTTCCGAAGTGACCGCGGGTGCAAAGTGGGAGGCGGGCGACAATCCTGTGAGCAAGATCGTCTTCATCGGCAAGGATCTTGATCGCTCGGCACTGCTGTCCGGTTTTCGCAATTGTCTTGTGAAGTGAACCATGGAACCGCCGCCAATAATGGCGGCGGTTCCTCAATTCAAGGAGAACCTATGATCAATTTCATTCCTCTGGCCTTTACCGGCGAAAATGACGAATGTCCGGTCTGTGTTGCTCGGCTACAGTTCGAAGCTGCCGCTGAAGTGTCTGTCGCCGTGACTAAACTGGCGCATGATCAACTCACCGCTGGTGGTGCAGATGCGTCAGTGTTGTTGGCTTGGAAAGCCATTCCCGAGTTGTTCCAGGCGATGATGGCGGACTATCGCGTCTCCTTCGCCGTCAACTTGGCCATCTGGTTTTCCGCGGAGCGCTTCGGGCGTGTAAAGAAGGTTCCTGATCTGATCTTGGCCTACGCCGAGTACAGAGAACAGTCCGGCAATTCGTTGCGTGCGCTCAAGCAGGCCTACGAGGCCTTCGCGGCGGCGTCGGCAGGTTTCAGAGAAGCCGAAGCGATCAAGGCTTCTCACGACGATCTAATCAATGCTGCTGAACTCTTCTGGACGGAAGTGGACAAGTGGACGAAGAAGCGCCACGAGGACGCCTTCTCGTTGCTGTAGGCAGAGCTGAGCTTTGATCCAGAAAGCTTAATTGCAACCAAGACAGGAGGGCACCAGCATTGGTGCCCTCCTTCTCCTAGAAAGGAGTTCTTTATGACTATTCATCGAAGGCTCCTGAACCAGCGGCGTGCCACACCTGGAACAGGCAAACCTCAGCCGGGGCGAAAACCAAAACCTTCTTTCGACTATGTCAAGGTCGATGCCGTGTCTGTGAAAGAAAACGGAATCGTCTTGCTTGACACCACAGGCGGTGGTAGATTTGTTTTTGAACCAAAGTCTGTGACTCGAATCATTCCGGGGCGCCTTCGCTATTCTGAGGCGACTTACAAGGCCCACGAAGAGCTTGTCCGTAACATCACTCGTCGAGACAAGTGTCCCCATGACTCTCCAGAACTGGCGTGCTTTCTCGCTCCGGCTCTAGCCACATGGGCGGTCGGACGCAAGCAACTAGACGTTTTGGAACTTGGACCGGCTCATACGACGGATGTGCCTGATGCTCTTGCGAGCGTCGTCTCTAGCTATACCGCCGTCGACTTCTCTCTGCCGTTCTTGCGCAAGCAACGCGAATTGCTGGCTGAGACTCCCGAACTGCTTGCTCGATGCCGCTATGTCGTGGCTGACACATATGAGCTTACTCTACCACCATCGTCCAGCGATCTGGTGGTGGTGAGCTGTCATCCGCCTCTTGTCTCTGCGAGCATCGAGGACAAGTGTATGGTGATCGACAAAATCCATAAGTTTTTGAAACCCGGCGGAACGCTCACCGTCTTTCCCTGGCATTTTGATGAACAGCAGGTCGAAGTCAATCGACACGTGCTCTCTCGATTCAAGCTCCAATACATCGCTTTTCAAGAAGAGAGCACTAAGCGTCTTCTTCTCTTCCTTGAGAAGCGTTGACCCTTGATTGCAAATCCGGTTCGACTGAGTGTGTCGTGGTTTTTGTAGAGATTCTCTTGCTGCCGGCTGCCGCAGGGATTTGCAAGCTCTTGAACCCTCTACTCCGCGAGATCGGTTTTAGGCAGCTCCGCGACTACGACAAATCTAGGGCACTTAGAACCTTCATCGCCCAGAAGGCGATTGACCGTATCAAGGAATCGAGTTTCTCTGACTTCCAGTCCCACTCTGGTCAGCAGGTATGGGATGGTGCCGAGTGTCTGTATGCACGACAACGGTAAGGCATCGACTAGCGAACCCCATTGACCAGTCCAGCTAGCCCTTGACCAGAGTGCATCGAGGATGACGACTCTGCCACCGGGCTTCAGCAGGCGACTCCATAGTTCGAATACCGCTACCGGGTCTCGAAATAAGACGACGCTCTGACGTGCGGCAATGATATCGGCCGATTGGGCGAATCTAGGCATAAACAAACTCGCATCGTGAGCGTCACCTTGAAGGTACTCCACCGAATCGGCGAACGCAGATGGCAAGGTCTCTTTGTTGATTGCTAACGATTCGCCCGATATGTCCTGGGCAATCACCGCACCTTTGGGAGCGACTAGCGAGGCGATAAGGTGGGTGAGAATTCCCGTTCCGGCGCCGACGTCAATGCATGTTTGCCCGGCCGCTATCGGCACGGACCGGCTAACCTCGTCTGCCCAGGCTTTCTGTTCTTCTAACGAGGAAAAGCCATGTCCTATTGCCTCTGAATATTTTGTCGCCTCCAGGTCGCTTAGCTGCTGGACGACTTTTTCAATTTCCAAAGTAAATTCCTCTGTTCACTAGCTCGCCGTCAGGAGATTTCATGGTAATGCAATCCGACAAAAAATCCAGTCTCTTCCTGTGGTTTATCCGTGTTGCCTACGCGACCCAGGGGATCTCTCGGCATTTTGGCTTGTTATCGCAACCGCTCGATTATTTTATGCTCAAAGGTCTCGGCAAGAACGCTGCAGATGTTGTTGCTTGCTGGCGTGCGGATTTTGTTTCCGCACGCCAGCTCCAGCTTTTGGCGCTTGTCCAAGTCTATGTGTAGATATAGTAGATTTTGGATTTAAACACGCGGTATTAAATGTGGTGGCGTCAGCCGGTCCACATTTAACCCGCGTGAAAGGGGAATCGCTGGTGCGACTCCCTTTGTTTGCGCTGACTGAGCATGCTCACAGACCGAGCAAGAAGCTCACGCTGGGCGAGAAGAAATATTCGCCGCCCTTCATGGTGACGAAGTTCGCCAACTCCGCCTTCACCTTGGTCGTGTCCTGATCCCAGCCCTGCGGCCAGTTTTCCGGCGGTCGTGCAGCACCCTTTGCCGTCGGATGTGCTTGTCCGATCACCGGGTCGAGTCCAGTCTTGTCGTAGCCGGGAGCCGCCGTCTTCTGCGGTTGCAGGAAGTACGGATTGTTGCACCAGTGACGCTGGATGAACTCGAACTGCTCCCAGATGTCACCCTGGTAGCAGAAGAAGAGCAGACCGACGCCGCCTTCGGGCTGTTCGTCCGGGTTTGAGGACGTGGTCAACGCTCCGCCGTAAGGAATGCCGCGTCGGACAATCCGGTGAGAGCGTTCTTCTTCGACGGTGTCGTCGCCTTCACCGACCGCTTCGCCGCGTGGGTTCGCTTTACGGATGTGCGCCTGGAATGGGCAACGACGACCTTGCGGGTCGGACTTGAAGTCGAAGTCGTTGAGTACGTCGGTGCGTCCAGGTTCGCCCTGACCGATTACGGGCGTGCCGTCTTTGAAGC
>CAZRMH010000023.1:0-2783 GCA_964600935.1 uncultured Candidatus Obscuribacterales bacterium | reverse complement strand
CGGGTTTTACACCGAGTTCGCTTGCCAGTTGGTTGACGGCGCGGTTCCAGGCGCGGACGTTCTGTTCCAGCTTCCGGAAAACCAGGAAGCTGCCGCAGCTCATGTCGGTTTTGCCGAGCGGGTCTCTGACAAGTGCGAGCGACAACGGAGCGGTCGGATCCCACGTCGAAATTCCGCCGTTGGCGCGTTCGCGGTCAACTTGCTCTTGCAGGAAGAGCGGCTGGCTGCGACCGTCCATGTACCCGAAGTGCTCGACGTGGACTACTGTTGAAGGATCGTCGGCGTCCAGTTGGCGGGTCAGTCCGAGTCCGTTTTCGCGTGCCACCACGTGACCGATGGTGCTACCGGCGGTGTCGGTCAGGGATTCGACGACTAGCGTCGCTGCCCGGTCGACGCTCGCCTGGTTGTCGGCGGCGAGAATGATCAGAACGTCGACTTCGCCGTGGTAACCGGTATCCCAGCTTTCGACCTCGGGGTCGAGGAGGAATTGACGACGCGCCTTCATACCGTCGGCGAAAACGTCCCGGTAACCATCCTCGCGGCGACCGCGTGGATTGGATGGCTTGGCGAGCTGATTCGACTGGAAGCCCAGTGCCTTGTATCCCGTCGCGGACAGCGAGACGTGACCGAAGATGCCGCCATCGTGAGCCATCTTGCGAAACGCCTTCGCCTTTGCGTACTGCGAAGCTGCTGAGACCACGTAGGTTTTTGCAACATCTCGCAGCCACGAACGAGCCGCAGTTGCATCGCCCGTGAATTTCACGAACAGGTGAACAGCGAAGTCGCGACCGTGACCGGTGAGGATGTTGCCCTGAAGGTCGCTGAACAGTGCCGTCCGAATCGGGTCGGATGGTGCCAGCGGCAAGCTGCTCTGAGTGATCTGGTTGGGATTGGGATTCGGTCCGGGTTTCAGCGAGGCTGTGCCGTCAGAAGAGACCTTCAACTTCTTTCGACCGTGCGGGAAGGGGCACACGCCTCGTTTTGCGCACCTGACCAGGTGGAAAACGAAAAGCGCGAGCAGAATCACCGCAGCCCAAAAGAGAGTTTGGGTGGAAAACAAAACAAAAAGCAGGTTCGGCGCGGCCGAACCAAGAGTGAATTGGGCCATAAGTCTGTGCCCTCCTTTCTTCGCGTAGAGCGGGTTTGGGAGTTAGTGAATGAACTTTCCGCATCGAACAACGACACGCCAAAGAGCAACAGCAGCGCTCCGTCTCGTACTGGCGCGATTAGCAGCGTGGTACCAAATTCAGTACCAGAGTGCGGAGCTCATCCTGCTAATCAGAACTGCTCGATGGCTTGTTCTTCGCATGAGCGTCGCGGTCGGCGGTTGACAGCCAGCGGTAGGCCGGATCGCGGATGATTCGGATGGGTAGGATCGGATTGAACTCTCCGAACAAGCCGAACATGCCTGTCCCGTACTCCGCCATCTTCACGCCGAGACGACGCAGCAAGTAGATGTTGACGGCGATGCAGGTCCAGCGATCTTTGCGCAGTCCGCCCCAGTACTTGCCGATGACGTCGTAGCCAGTTGGCATCCAGCGCTTCAAGAGTTTCTCTTTCCACGTCTGGGGAAGAGGCAGCGCCGAGACGATCCTCTCGACACGCTTCTGCGCGGCAGTCCGCCAGAGCTTGTTTGCCGCGAGCATCTCCTCTGCGATCTCGACCGACGCTCGGCTTTGGTCCACCGTGAGTGGCGTCTTGAGCCGCAGAATGATGTAGTCGTAACCGTCGCGCAGATAGCCCTCGAGAAGTTCGCTGGCTAGACGCCAGGTAGTCCCGGCTTCGATCAGGGCCGAGAGTGTGTAGAGTCGGCCATCTCGGCCTTTGACCACCGTTTCTGTGTGACCCATGGCTTCACGCACGAAGTCGGCCATCGGACCATGCACCAGAATTGCGTCGCCCTCTTGCAGAATCGAGGGCGGAGGATTGATCCAGACGTTTTTCGGTAAGTACCCGCGGAAGAAGCGGATGTACCGCTTCTGGCAGGTTCGGATTACCGAAACAGCGACCATGAGCCAGCCGGCGTAGGAGAGCACGGACAGGCAAAGGATGATGGGCTCGTCACTGAATACTAACGCGTAACCGGACAGGACGAGGTTGACGGCTGAGGGCACGACCAGCAGGCGCAGCGTCATGCGGTCTTCAAGGCTGTTCAAGTAATCACGCAAGCGGAACGCGGTCAAGCCAAGCGAAAGCAAGCTGATGGTGACGAACGCCATCTCTAGGTCCGATTGCCAGTCAGGCGGCCCAAGCCCACGGAAAGGGCTGTTGCCGAAGACGGCTAATAGCAATGCGATCATCAAGCCGGCATGACCCATGCCGGTGATGAACTTTTTGACTCGAAGAAAAATCATGGAACACCTCACTTTGGGCACCCGAGAGATAACAGCGATTGATCGCGGTTACCCCCCTGGTGCGACTGAGAAACGACCAGAGCGCAGTTCGTTCTGCGAAAACTGAAGTCTCACCGCCGTTCATCCGGAACGAGGGACTGCACTCTGACCATCGGAAAGCCAAAAGATCCGGCCGGACATCCAAGCCGCGATTTACTTGTCGTGTGAATCATCGTCGTACGTGCCGTAGATATTTACGGTGAAGCCGTGGAAGAGGCGTGGATCGACCTGCCTAATGTCGGCCGGCGAGACGTCCTGAGCTACTCCAGGGGCACTGTAGATGGTGCCCTTGAGGATCAGCGGTGTCGTGCCCATGTCGAGCACATACAGAGCCTTCAGGGTCTTGCCGTCTTCTGCGTAGACCTGAACTTCGCCAGTCCATCGCGACTG
>CAZRMH010000022.1:11277-33361 GCA_964600935.1 uncultured Candidatus Obscuribacterales bacterium | reverse complement strand
CCAGGAATCAAAACTGCTGAGCACGCCGATGAAGACATGACCGCTCCGGATGCGCCGAAGCTGAGAGCTGAAGAGTTGATCGAAATTGAGAGATTGACGAAAGAAAAATTCGGACTTTAAGGCGCGAGCGTTGCGGCTATTGGTACGAAACCGGCGAATTCATCGATTTTGGAGAATTCTTCTCTGTGTTCCATTCACAGGCATTGCACTTTGATCTCGAGCTTGTTGATTAATCTGAGCTGAGCGCCGCGGTCTGAATGTCGTGCTCGCGCGTTAGCGATTGGTGAAGGTTCTCAGGCGCAAACCATCTTTAGTTTGTACAGGAACATTGAAATTCGGTCCGCTGCCCGGAGCAAACGTATGTGGATTTACAGCAGTTGCATTGTGTTGTTGATAAACGCTCGGGTTCGGTGAGCCGAATGCTGTAGGAATCTGCGGTACTACATTTGGTGGCGCGAATGTGGTAGCTTGCTGCGCTTGATTGTGATTGTTGGGTAGTTCGCCAGGTAGTGGTTCCGGATGATGGATGATGACACGTTCTCTGCCGTAATGAACGATCTTGGAATGGTTGTTGCTGCCAGGTGTGGCTATCGGTTTATATCCGTAAGCCGCGGAGCCTGAGCCTGCCACCGTCTGTGGTGCGTTAGTATTCGAGAACGCCATTTGCGACTGAGCCGAGAAGCTGGCCGGGTCACCCATTTTTGGCAGGGTGTGTAGAGGCTCGTTCGCTTGTGGAGGCAAAGGCTCAGCGTCGCTCTTCGCTCCAGGTGTGTAAAAGCCGTGCTGACCGGTCGCCTGAATTGGCAATGCGAACTTGGCGCCGCCTACGAGAATCCTGTCGTAATCAGAAGTGGGAGCTCCCGCGTTGGGCGTTCCGATAACTTGATTGGCCAGAGGCTCGTTGTGCCTAATGAAGTAGAGGACCACCAGCCAGGAAGCGTAACCGATGAAAAATAGCGCAGTGATGCCATTTACCGTCATCTTCCACCCGGAGAAGATGTCCATGAATTTGAAGTTGGCTTCGACTTTGCCTTTTTGCGGTTTCTTTGACTGAGGCGAATACGCTGATGACTGGATCGGACTGCGACCCTGCCCCTCAGGTGCCTGACCCTCGAGCATACCGTCCATATATCCGTCGCCTGAAAAACCGAATTCGCTCACCGAACTTCCTCTGTGCCATACCTGGCGCTGCCTGAGATCGAATTATCCATTCGACTAGACCCCAGTGTAAATGGGAGGAATACGATCTACACCATAGTTGTTATATATATTTTTCTCATACCGTCCGCGCACAACCGAGAAGCGCACTGTGATTGATGCGCTTCCAGGGAGAGAATTTTATTAGCTCCCTGATTTTGAGGACGAAACTTCAACCTGTAGTTGAGGTTCTGCACGGACGGTGATGAAATCGATAGTAAGCGACTCTTAGCGAGTCTCGATGCCTTCGAGTTGGGCGACACGTTGGCGAAGGCTTTCTACCACTCGTGGAAGTTCAAAAACTCCTGGCAGTCTTTCTTCGATTGAAGTTACGTGGCGGGTCAATTCGATAGAGCGTTCCATCAGCTTGATGAGAATTTGTTGCGTTGCGATCAGTTGACGTTGATTGTCAATCAGCTGATTTGCAATCTTGCTTGTTTCGATCCGCTGATCCACGCTCAAAGTGATCAGTTCAGACAATTTCAAAAGTAATTTTTCCATTTGCTGCTGCATGAACATGTCACCACTGATGGTGGCACCTGCATGTGCGGCAGCTTCTTCGCCCTCGAAGAAATTCTCGAAACCTTCCATTTCCAGATTTTTTTCTTGATTCTCTTCCGGTACGCGATTTGCTTCAGCCATGAAAAACAGCTCCTCGAGTTATCAGAACAATTAGTGCGTGCACCAACCATAGTGCGTCGGTTTCACTAAACGTTCTTGCCAATGGCCCCCAATAGTGGTGGCGTCCTTAGAATTATAACTAAAGGCGATAATAAAACAAGTGTTCCAAGGAAGAAATAAAACTCACTTGCAAACGCTGTAATTTACTAGCACTTCACGCCTTTTTTGATCACTGTCGCAACGGAATTCCAGCCCATGTTGTAGGGAATTTCCGCGAGTTTCGATACATTCCATAAAACAATATCTGCCTGATAGCCTTCGCGTAGTTGTCCAATAGCGTCACCGCGGCCGATGGCATAGGCCGAGTTCATTGTCGCCGCCGTTAACGCTTCTGCGGCGGTCATTCCGAGCTTTAGGCAGGCAAGACCCATGATAAATGGCATCGAAAATATATGGCACGATCCTGGATTGAAGTCAGAGCCGAGACCGACCGCTACACCCTTGTCGATCATGGTTCTTGCCGGTGCGTGTTCTTTCAAATTGAGGAAGAACGATGTCCCCGGCAGTAATACCGCAACGCATGGCGATGAGGCTAGTCTATCGATATCTTTTTCGGTTATTGCGAGCAAGTGATCGGCGCTATGTGCGCCCATCTCGCATGCCAATGCAGTGGCTCCGAGGCTCTTAAATTCGTCGGAGTGAACTTTCAACTTCATGTCTAAGGAATTTGCTTTTTCGAAAATTCTTTTGGTGTCGTCCAGAGTGAAGTAACCCTCATCGCAAAAAACATCGCAATAGATCTCACTGAGCGGAAATCCCTTTTTCTTAACCAGTTCTGCCGCGGCGGGCAACATATCCGAGATAACTTCGTTGACATATGCGCTTCTCTCGACGCCTGGTGGCACCGCATGCGCAGGCATGAATGTCGGTGTTAATTCGACTGGTTGCATTGAGTTGAGCGTGAGAATTGCCTCGAGCATGTTCAATTCGCTTTTCTGATCCAGTCCATATCCGGTTTTTACTTCGCAGCTCGTGGTTCCATGTTCGAGCATTCGTCCCAGACGTTCTTTTCCGAGTTTGATCAAATCTTCAAGAGTTGCCTCTCGAGTGCCGCGCATACTGGCGACAATTCCACCTCCTTGATCGGCAATCTCCTTGTACGTCTTTCCTTGACAGCGCATGGCAAATTCTTCGTGGCGGTTGCCACCAAATACGAGGTGAGTATGAGGATCGACTAGGCCTGGTGTGACCAGTTTATTCGTGGCATCAATAGTGGTGGCATTGTCCAGACGTACTTTAGAGAGCACTTCCTCACGCTTGCCGCTATATACGATACTGCCATCTTTGATCGCTATGGCGCCATCGTGGATTTTTTTGATGCTGTCCATCGCGTTGCCGCGTGCCGGCCCGGAATCGAGATATGGCGTTGCCAGTTCGCCAATCGGACTGATCAATAAGTCTATTTGAACCTTGGTATCACTTTTAACTTCGACCATGATTTGATTCTCGGCTGATGGGAGAAGCCGATTATATCGAATCGATAGCGTAAAAGTCTCAGTTGTCCGGCCCGCGCGCCTGGGCGCGGTTGCCAGCAGAATCCGGGAAGGCTAATGTCATGCGGAGCGCACGACAATGCCGGTGGCTCGGAAATATCGGTTTACGCGCTGAGCGAAAGGAAGTTGTCTTTGGTCGTCTCCGCTTCATTGACGGTCGTGCGGTTGGAGAGTGATTCACAGAATTTGCAGTTGTCGCCGGCGGCATGCTGTCCTCTGTCTGTTGGACTTTTCATGCTTTCCAGATCTTTGACGATCTCTTCGAAGTGAAGTTTGTAAACGGCCTCGTCGAGAATGGTATTAGAAGCAGTGGCAGACGTCGCACCGATCTTTACCGTGGTCAATGAAATCGTTTCGAAAGGCCAGCGGACGCGCAGGCGCTCGCAGAGAAAGCGTTTTACAAGTGCTGATACAGATGGCCATGAAGAGGAAAAATGTCTTTTCGATCGAAGTTGATACTCAACGATCTCTAGTTGTTTTCTCTCTGGATACCAGAGGATAAGATCGAAAGTGTCTTCGAGATATACGCGAACGTGCGCCACTCGCGAACGGGCTTTCAGAGCGACAGCAACGACTTCGGCACCGGCAGGTCGATAAGGACTGCGAGCATATGCCATCAACGTTTTATAGCAGTATAAAAATGCGCGAGCGACGGAATCAGGATCGGCACCGCTCTTCTCGACATGTTCGAGCGGCCAGTGCTTGCCCATAAAAGTTTGAACTTCGTTGGGGTTAGTGATCTTTCCACGATTTATCTCAGCGATACCTTTGCGCAGAAATTGTCTGCATGCCGAAGCAACAGATTTCTTCGAAGGCTGTGCCGAGTAGCATGACTGAGCAGCCTCGTAGGCCCTCTTGCAGGCTCTAAATGTGTCAATCATTGCAGGCGAAAACAGCGTGCGGTCCATGGCTTAGACCCCCCTCTTCTTCCAGGCTTAGTTATTATTGAGATACCAGACTTATGTATGTCATACTAATGTATAGCACTTTGGTGAAATACGTCAAATGAAATTCATCCGTCCCCAATTACTTGCCCAAAACCAAAAACCGAAACAAAGGAACAATCTATATATAGATTGCTATGCAATCGCTATTCAATCGATTGCTCTCTTGCGAGTTTCGGGGCGATCGCGTATGTCTATGTGTCCGTGCGGGTTTCGGAGATTAATTCGCACCGATAATCCGCATTTTTTTCTCGATTCAAACTATCGTTTCTATAGATTCGCTTTTAAAGGCCGAGAGCTATCTCTGCCAGCAGCAGCAGCCTCTTTATGAATTGAGGTACACGATGTACAGCGTCAAACAACCGAATTATCCGTTGGGCCGCGTCCTCTCTGTAGGTGAGCTGACCAATCAGATAAAGGACACCCTCGAATCGAAGTTCGATTTCGTGCTCGTCGCGGGCGAAGTCTCTAACGCCAAAATATATCCGTCTGGTCATTGGTATTTCTCGCTAAAAGATCAAGACGCTACGTTGTCTTGCGTCTCTTTCAAAAAGAACAATCAACATATAAGGTTCAAGCTCGAAGACGGCATGATGGTCGTCGCCAAAGGCAAACTCAGCGTTTATCCACCACGCGGCAGCTATCAGATGGTTGTCACATCGATTGAGCCCGTTGGGATCGGTGAGTGGCAACTGGCATTTGAACAGCTAAAAGAAAAGCTTATAAAGGAAGGGCTAATTGCCGAAGAACGCAGGCGGCCGATTCCAATGTTGCCGCGCAAGATCGGTATTGTCACTAGTCCTGCCGGAGCCGCTCTCCAGGACATTCTCAATACCATCCACCGCCGCAATAAATCCGTAAACGTGGTTATCGCCCCTGCCAAAGTACAAGGTGAAGGTTCGGCCGAAAGCATTTGCGATGCCTTGGACATGTTATATGCAATGAACGATCTCGACTGCATCATCGTGGCTCGTGGCGGCGGTTCTATTGAAGATCTCTGGTCCTTCAATACTGAAATCGTCGCTCGCTCCGTGGCATCATCTCCGGTGCCAATCATCTCGGGGGTCGGCCATGAGACTGATGTCACGATTTGCGATCTGGTTGCCGATTTGCGTGCACCAACACCTACTGCAGCAGCCGAATTGGTGGCTCGCGGCTATGAAGAGCTATTCAACAAGTGGACATATTTGCGTCGACATCTTGTATCAACAATCGATGATCGAGTCATTCGAGTGCAACGCCGATTGACTCAACTGAGTCCGGAAAAGTCTTTGTTGCGATATCAAGATCGACTCAGGCACTTGAGTTCACGCGTCTCCTTTGCTCGACAAATGATGACCGACAAAGTCGAACATAAGTTAGCAACCAGCCGCCACCAATGGTGGCAAAGATCGGAGAAGTTGGCTGCGCTGGGCCCTCAGCAAGTTCTCGGTCGGGGTTTTTCTGTCATCCGAAAACCGGATGGCAGCATTGTTCGAGACTTCACTTGCGTGAATCCGGGCGATCAGTTGGAAGCGTTGCTTGAAAGCGGACGTTTGATCATTGAAGTAAAAGAGACTAAGGACAATTGGTGGTAGGAGGTTATATTCATGGAAGAACCAAACGGGATAATTCAATCGGCTTCCTCAGAGCCACAAGTGCCGCTAGTGGATTTCGAGACAGCGATGAAGAATCTGGAAACGGTAGTTTCCGAACTTGACGGCGAAGTAAAACTCGAACAAGCACTCAATCTGTTCGAACAAGGCATGAAGCTGTCTAAGCAATGCGAAGATTTTCTCAAAGGTGCTGAGCAAAGAATTGAAATGCTGAAGCGTGGGCAGGACGGTTCCGTCGTCGCTGTTCCTGTCGTGGGTGAAAATTTTGAAGTAGCAATTGCTGAGGCTCGCGTTGAAGTCGAGAAAGTCGAAAAGCCGGCTGCTTCGAAACGCAAAAAGCCAAGCACCGCAGATGGTGACACAACTTTTGTTGCTGAAGCTGAACAACTGGGGATTAACTCGCTTGTCAGTTTCTAAACTCCAATTGCACTAGACTTGCAAACTTCCAGTAGTTCACCCGTTATTCACGGTCGCGATCTATGATCGAATAATGAGGTGAGTATCGATGAAAAGAAAATTGCTAATAGCTGCTGGCGCCGTCG
This sequence comes from uncultured Candidatus Obscuribacterales bacterium, assembly GCA_964600935.1. GTDB lineage: Bacteria > Cyanobacteriota > Vampirovibrionia > Obscuribacterales > Obscuribacteraceae > JADYXR01. The sequence goes on along the minus strand of CAZRMH010000022.1, from coordinate 26,909 downwards.
GACTGGTTGGAGCGGGCGTTGCAATTGCCTGCGAGGCCTTCGCGAAGTACGAAGAGCCAGAATTCACCACAGTTTCACGTGATGAGGACAATATCGAGATCCGTCGATATTCTAAAAGGGTGGTCGCCGAAGTTGAGGTCGATGGCACTGGTGACTCGGCTGCCAACGAAGCGTTTCGGATCCTTGCCGGGTATATTTTTGGAAAAAACCAGTCGCAGTCGAAGATTCCGATGACTGTTCCTGTCACCGAGAAAATAGATTCAGAGAAAATTCCGATGACTACGCCGGTTGCCATGACGACCGGAAGCGGTCGGATGACCATGCGGTTTTTCATGCCATCTTCGTATTCGCTAGAGAGCTTGCCCGTATCGCTCGATAAACGAATTTCATTTTCCACGTTGCCGACTGAGACGTACGCGGTCATTCGTTTTTCTGGTTCCACATCCGATTCGAACATGTTGAAGCACGAGGACGAGCTCGCCAAATTCGTCAAAGGCAAAGGTCTGAATGTTAAAGGACAGGCTCAGCGCGCTGTCTACAACCCACCGTGGACTTTGCCGTTTATGCGCAGAAACGAAGTCTGGATCCCCATAGAGGATCCAGACTAAATTACTTATTCAGTTCGCACCAGATGCGATACCGATTTATTCTTCGTCAGCTGATTCCGATTCTTCTGCAGCTTCGGTTGCGGAGCCTTCTTCTGTTTTGGCTTCTTCGCCAGCTGCAGAGTTCTCTTTGTCTTTCAAGGTCGTTCCTTCCAGAATGACTTCGATTGTGACTTCTGCTTGTACTTCTGGCGTCAGTTTGACCTGTACTTTATATGAACCGAGTTGGTTGATATCGCCGAGAATTTTGACAAGACGCTTGTCGATTTCCAGACCGAGACTTTTCTCGATCAAACCAGTCACTTCTTTGTTGGTGACTTTTCCATAAAGCTTTCCAGTTTCGCCAGCTTTGACATTCAAAGCGATTGGCGGCAAACCGTTGATTTTGTCAGCAAGCTGTTGAGCTTCACTGTGAGCTTTCTCAATCTTGCGACGGAAAGCTTCCTGGTCCTCATCTCTCTTTTTGAGAGTGCCTTTCGTCGCGAGAACGGCGAGTCCACGAGGCTGGAGAAAGTTACGGAAATATCCGCGTTTGATCTCGACGATCTCTCCTGCTTTCCCTAACTTTTGAACGTTGTCCTGCAAAATAACTTTCATGACATCTCCCGGGCGCCGATGCGCCAGCTGCCTCCAACTGGTCTCTTATCTCTAGACGTAAGAATTTACCATGGCGAGCGCCCAAGTCTCAAATAATCGAGGGTTCGCTGTACAAATAAATTAAGGAATACGGCTCTTCTGAGATGTGAATTGTCTCATCTGGGAAATCGTGATGACCATAATCAAATAGCTAAACGCTATAAAGCCTTGCTCTAGCTACTTTCTCTGAACATTCCCCTGACGCCGGACGGGTCGGCTGTGAAACCGAAGCGTCGATAGAAGTTGTCAGTGCCTGGGTCGGCATATAGGGTGACAAGTGGAATTCCTGATTGGTCCAATTCTTTCAACAACTCATCGAGGACAAAACGACCAACGCCTCGACCTTGATATGTAGGGCGGACGACCATATCCCAAATCGTGGCGTTAAAAACTCGATCGCCTGTGGCTCTGGCAAACCCGACCATGAGCGAGCGATCCCAGGCGGAAACCACTGCCACGCTATTTTCCAACGCTCTGGTGATCAGCTCCGGTTCGCGCCGGCTCCAACCTACGGATGCGCAGATATCTTGAACATCATCCGGCGGTAGGCTGCGGTCATGCCTTATTATGAGCCCCTCGGGCAAGTCCTTCGATCCGTCAGATTTTTTCCAAATTCCCGACAGCACCATCGTCTACAAATCTCTCTAGTGTCGACACCGATTCCACGTGGTAAGTCTGAGGGAACAGGTCTACAGGCTTCACCCGTTGTGTTTTATACCCAGTATAAACCTGCTTACCCTCTTCCTCGGATAAAACTCCATCCTGCAAGATCTTCAGGTCTCGACCGAGGGTCTGAGGGTTGCAACTGACGTAGATCACATAGCGCGGCGCCAGTTTCATCAGTGCACTGAGAACTTCTGGGCTCGCGCCCTTTCGAGGTGGGTCCAGTATGACAACGTCGGCTTCGAAGTTCTCACTTGCCATGCGCTCGAGGACGTCCTCGGCGCGACCTTCTTCAAAAGTGATGATATCGACGTTATTGTTTTCTACTGTCGCTACACCGTCTTGAACTGCGTCCTCGTACTCTTCGACTGCGACGATGTTTTCTGCCAGAGGCGAAACCCACATCGCAATTGCGCCCACTCCGGCGTAAACATCCAGGATACGAAGCGGCTTGCCTAGCCGTTCTTTAATTGTCGCGACTTGATCGTAAACGTCATCGAATAGATTGACTGCTTGTTCGGTATTTATTTGGAAGAAACTTTGAGAAGACATACGGAATTTGATACCGTCTGTTAGTAGGGCTGGACGGTCTTCTCGCTTGCTTTGCAAAACCTCTTCGATTTCACTTACACCTTGAAGAGGAATTGTTCTGTCACCAAAAATTTTGTTGCCGCGCGATGCGTTGAAATTCAAGCAGACGCCTTTAACCTCTTTGATCTGCTCCATCAGCTCTTTTGCGACAGTGTCGAATGTTTTCTTTATGCGAGCTTCTTTCAACGCCGCCTGATTTTCTAAGTTGACTACAAGGGTGACGAGAATTTCTTGATTATGGAAACTTTGTCGAGCGCATATATGGCGAAGCAGCCCCTCATGCGTTTCTTCGGTGTATGCAGAAATGTGATGTTCGGCAACGAGATACTTCATTTCGCGAAGCACGAGATCCATGGTTTCAGGTTGAACGACACATTCATCTATATCAACAATCTGGTGAGAACTGTGTTCGAAGTAACCAACGCGCAACTTCCCACGCTTACTCTGTTTCACAGGAAACTGTGCTTTGTTTCTATAGTCGAACGCAGAAGGCGCAGCCAGAGCGGGTTCCACTTTGACGCCTTCAATATGGCGGACAGCTTGTTCAACGATTTCTTGCTTCGCTCGAATCTGCGCGTCATAGTCTATATGCTGCCACTGGCAGCCTCCGCAGCGATCGAAATAATAGCAGCGAGGTTCCACGCGGACATCGGATGGTTTGATGATTTCAACTACGCTGCCCCTGGCAAACGACTTGCGCACATCGAAGAGTTCCACTTCGACAGTATCTCCAGGAGCAACCCTTGAGACAAATACTGCTAATCCGTCGTGGTGACCAACGCCATCACCGCCTGGGGCAAGCGATTCAATATCCAGACGAATTCGTTGTCCTCGACTGAGTCCATGGAGACGCTCTATTTTAGCCACTGTTGGTTTCCTTCTCTATCATCTGGCAGAACTAATTCCAGCCTTTAATTTTGCGCTCTCGAAAACTTCGAGTGCGTAAGCATATGCTGCTCGCGCACCCTGATCATCGTTTTGCCGGACTGCATCTTCAAGAAGCAAGCAGGCCGCTAGCATTGGTTCAACGTCTGTGCCGTTGCGTTTCATCGTCTCGGCTAATCGAAACAGTTCAGTCCGCTCAGGAAGCAAGATCCCGTCGCCCGGGTGAAGCGTTGTCGCGATTTGTTGATAGCTTTGTTTGGCAAGATTGTTGAGCTTTAGCCCGAGACTTTCTTGCCGCAGTTGCACTGCACCGAAAATTGCGTCGTCGGAGACGCGCCCGGCATCGAATTGTCTAACTACTGAAACGCTGATCTCGGCGAGCGTGTAGTTGCTCTGATCGTTAGGATTGAAGAAGTAGACATTGATTCGATCAATGGATGGCGACTCGTTTTTAATCACCTCTTTGGCGAGCAGCAGAGTGTCGATCTTTAAATCTAAGTCTCTGCCGGAAGGATGGCGATAGGTCGACAAGGAAAGAACCGAGTCGTTTCTGACTATTTTAAATTTCGAATTGGACGGGAAAATATGTGAGCTTCGCACGGTTTCGGCAAGGCGTTGTAATTGTCCGCCTTCGCTTTTATGATGGTGAGATACCGAACTGGCGTTCTTCTTGCCGGCAGGTGGTGCAGCCGGATTCTTTCTCAAATGGATTGAACCGAATGGGTGGGTGATGTCGGCGACGCTGAGATCCTTACCAGTCGCCATCATTGGTTCGAAGGTGTCACTGGAAGCTGGTCTCATCTCGTCGTAAAGGCGAGATGATGCCAGCATGGAGCGGTCACCGCGGGCAAAAGCGAGCAATTCAATATCGTCGCTTGCGGCGACGCTGCTTGCAAAGAGGAGCGTGTTTAACAATGCTCCTGCAAGACTCTTCGCTATGAAGGTGTTGCCGGCTGACATAATGATTTGACTGACCGCCCTCAGATCGTGACAATAATTGTACCTGAGCTGCTGCTCAGTATATCTACTTTTTGCGGGACGGTCGCATGGCGATTCAGATTATCCATGTATCTGACATTCATTTCGGCTCTGGCGAGTCGCACGGCCGTATGAATCCGGAGACCGGTCTAAATACGAGGCTGGAAGATTTTGTCGCCGCGTTGAAGAAGGTTGTCGACTATGCGATAGAGCGAAGCGTCGACGTCTTCCTTTTTTCCGGAGACGCATACAAGAATGCATCTCCCGAGCCTATCTATCAAAAACTCTTCGCGCGCGAATTGAAGCGATTATCCGAAGCCGGTATCAAAACGATTCTTGTTGTCGGCAATCACGACCAAATTCTTCGATCAACCCAAAGCCACTCAATGTCAGTGTTTCAAAGTCTAGCGGTGCCGGGTGTGATTACTATCGATAAGCCGTTTTTTGAAACAATTGACACCAAAAATGGTGCCTTCCAATTGATTGGGTTGCCTCATATTACTCGACATAATCTTATGTCAATGGATAAGTACGCCGGTTTCACAGCAGCCCAAATTGATGATGTACTCGTTCATCATGTCAGTGATTTGCTCCGTTCCTATTATCAGGAATTGGATGATGCGATACCAACGGTGGTGACCGCTCATATGTCGCTCGACCGGGCTTTAGCCGGTATCGAAGAGGAACTTCTGGTTGGCTATACACTGACGTTTCCCAGCGACATGTTTGTCGACAAGCGCATAGATTATGTGGCTATGGGTCACATCCATAGACAGCAAGTTATTCGTGGCGAGAATCCCGCGATTGTTTATGCGGGAAGTTTGGAACGAGTGGATTTTGGCGAAGAGAAAGAGGACAAAGGTTTCATACACGTCGAACTCGAGCGTGGAGCTACCAAGTACGAGTTCAAGACGATCAACCCGCGACCATTTGTCACCGTGGATGTCGATGTCACCAATTCCGATCACCCAACCGCCGCGATAGTGAAGCGTGTAATTAACGAAGCGAAGTTCGGTTGTGTATTGCGGGTGCGCTACAAAATCAATCAGGATCAAGTTTTAAGTGTTGACGAATCGGAAATTTATCACGCTGCCCGCGAATGTATGTCCGTGCGTGTGCAACCGGATGTGGTGCCCGAGCACGCGCGAGGTCGTTTACCACAGCTCACGGAATCCTCGGTAACATCGCCCATCAGAGCTCTGGAAACCTATCTTGACGAAGTGGCGCCTGAGCGCAAGGAAAGACTTGTCGATCGCGCCAAAGAAGTAATGATACAGTTGAACGCTGACCTTCATAAAGAGCGGGATAGAAATTCTGATTGACAAGTCCGGATAACGAAAATTGAACTGCTGCCAAGACCATACTTTGCTTGTCTTATGCGTAGCCAATAAGTGCTTGATCCGGCTAGTCAGAGATGAAGTTTACTGATATTAGTAGCGGTCGGATTACTGAGTCTGTTTCTCAACCTCGTTGAGAAGCATTCGCGGCACTATACTTCGAGAGTCATCCGATCGGAGGACGCTTTAAAAATGGAAAGCCTTACAATTTAGGTATAAGAGTTAGCCACCGTTTATGGTGCCTAAGCGTAAATCCCGTTCAGTGTGCTGAGTATTTCCACTGTGTCGGCGGCTATCAAATTCAGGAAGTGAAGGTTGCATCTGTGAAACATACGGAGCAAGTCGTGAACGAAGAATCTCTTGCAGATTCGTGGAGTTCGCCCGCGGGAATCTGGCATCACAAATCGACAATCATCGCCGCTCTAGCAATCGTCGCGATCATTCTACATCTGGTGATGCGATTCGCTGCGCATCAACCTCCAGTCGTGTGTGATGCTCCTCTCATTGCCACGTTAGCGGTTGGTGGATTGCCCCTTCTTTACGACCTTCTCGGCAAGCTCCTGAAGCGCGACTTCGGTGCTGACCTTTTAGGAGGTATTTCGATCGTCGCCTCTGTGCTGCTTGGTGAGTACATGGCTGGCTCAATAATAGTGTTGATGCTCGCCGGAGGCGAAGCCCTCGAGAATTATGCATTACGCAGCGCTTCTTCGGTTTTGGCTGCTCTGGCCAAGCGGATGCCCTCAGTTGCGCACCGCAAGCAGGGTTCGCAAATTGTCGATGTGGAGCTCAATGAGGTCGTCGTGGGCGACATCCTTGTGATTTATCCTCATGATATTTGCCCGGTCGACGGTGTAGTCACCGAAGGGCACGGCATGATGGATGAATCCTATCTCACCGGTGAGCCTTTCCAGATAACCAAAACCACGGGCTCTACCGTGATATCCGGCGCCATCAATGGAGAATCCGCTTTGACGATCAAAACGACAAAGCGGGTCGAGGACTCACGATATGCCAGGATCATGGAAGTTATGCGCGAATCTGAGGACAAACGTCCGCAAATGCGTCGACTGGGAGACACGCTAGGAGCGTATTACACGCCTGTCGCTCTGGCTGTTGCAATAGTTGCTTGGGCCGTCTCTGCAGACCCGATTCGCTTTCTGGCTGTCCTGGTAATCGCTACTCCTTGTCCTCTTCTCATTGGAATTCCGATCGCTATAATCGGTTCGATCTCGCTGTGCGCCCGCCGCGCGATTATCGTCAAAAGTCCAGCAGTGTTGGAGCAAATCGCCAACTGTAGAACAGCAATATTCGACAAAACGGGGACTCTCACTTACGGCGAGCCCAAGTTGATCGAGCAGCTGATTGCTGACGGTTTTACGGAAAAGGAAGTGCTCACACTGGTCGCAAGCCTGGAGGGCTATTCGAAACATCCGCTGGCGCGTGCCATTCTTGCAGCCGCCCAGGCGGCCGCGATTTCGGTGCCCGAATCAACCGCGGTAAGTGAACCGCCAGGGCAGGGATTGTGCGGTTCAGTTTCCGGCCGTAATGTACAGATAACCAGTCGCAAGCAATTGGCTCTGCAGCCACAAGTGATTGGTCGCGATCAGCTTCCTGCCGCTGCCGGTGGGCTTGAGTGTGTTGTCGTAATCGACGGCAAATATGCGGCCGTTTATCGTTTTCGTGATGCACCACGGAAGGAATCTCATTCATTCGTGAGTCATCTCGGGCCCAAGCACGACTTTGAACGCGTAATGATCTTGTCCGGAGACCGTGAATCAGAGGTGCGCTACCTTGCCGAGCAGGTCGGCATCACAGAGATTTATGCGCAAAAAAGTCCAGAAGAAAAATTGGCGATCGTTCGCAAAGAAACTGAGTTGGCTAAAACGCTATATGTCGGTGACGGAATCAATGACGCACCATCTATGATGGCAGCCACCGTCGGAATGGCGATCGGGCAGAGCAGCGATGTGACAGCCGAAGCGGCTGGCGTTGTTGTCATGGACAATTCGCTTGAGAAGGTCGATGAGTTCATGCACATTAGTCGCAGAATGCGGAGTATCGCCATTCAGAGTGCGGTGGGCGGTATGGTGTTGAGTGTGATCGGCATGGGATTCGCCGCAGCAGGCTATCTAAATCCAGTGCATGGTGCGATTCTTCAAGAAGTTATCGATATTCTTTCAGTGATGAATGCCTTAAGGGCGGCCTTTCCTCCGAAGGTGATTCATGACCTGGAATGATGTTTGCGGAGGAACTCGCGAGTCTCTGCATGTTTAAATTTACGTGCTCGTTTAAACGGGAAGTCGACATTCAGGTCGGTAGCACCAGATCCCTTCCGCCTTTCGGCTCCACTCGCTGTCTCCAAAAATGAACGCTTCTGGTCTTGTGCCAGGTTTGATTACTTTGTGAACGTGTTCGTTCAAAATGCTGGCGCGCCCATTCGAACCCTCGACACATTTGCCAGATGTCGTTTCGCTTAGAGGATAGATTGATTCGTCCAGAGCTGGATTGACAAATACGGCTAGAGAAAATCTTTGTCGATCGATTCTTTCATTGATCACTCGATGCGGGCTTGCTCTGAAGTATCCTCCAGTCTCCAGTTCCAGTAGTTCACCAGTGTTAACCACGAGCGCGTTCTTCAGTGGTTCTACTTTATGCCAGATGCCCTTTGTATCAAGCGCTTCTAAACCGCCGACATCATCTTGGGTTAGAAACGTAAGCCAACTCCAGTCACAGTGCGCTGTTACGCCCATCTGTCTGGCAATTTCTTGTCTCTCGTTTAACTGTGGAAGGTAGGACATTGTCTTGAGTAATAGATATGGATGACACATCCGTTTCGTAAAAAAGTCCGATGGCTGTTGCAGGGACTCGCTCAATAACGTCAATAAGCAGCCTGACAGAGTTTCAATCGCGCTCATGTATTCGAGCATTGCTTGTTTAAACTGCTGGGTTCGACTGACCGGCCATTGATTCGGACCTTCCAGTTGACGATATCTGGCGTCAGGGACTTTTTGATTCGGTTGGGCTTCGACACCGAGATGGATTTGCTCGCGCCAGTCTCGGCTGTTCTTAAGGCTTCCGTAGCCTCGAAAGTGAGGCGAGTTTTTCATGCTAATCGCGAATTTTTCTTCATCGCTGCACGCGAAAAATTTTGAACTTTCGAACAAGACGAGTTCAATCAACTCGTGATTGATGTTATGTCCGACGAGGTAAAACATACCTGCTTCGTGGCAAGCGAAATGCAATGCCTGTGAGAGTTTTCCGCTCTCCATAGCGGCTGATTCGCCTCTTGCAATTGCGGCGAAGTAGTCCGATGCATCGACAATCGGCAAACCCGAATCGCTCGTTTTCAGCGCTTCATTTGCCGATTGGGATGTGACAGTTTTTCTCGTATTTTCAACTCCAGTTAAATACTGCATGGTTCGCTGACGACTGGAACGCCCGGTGCCGGTTTGCTGCGAACGGGCTCCTCAATGTCATTTCTGGTGACATCGTTGTTTGCATCCTCTCGCATTCTTTTGTCAGCAAGTTTCTCTAAATCAAGATGCGGGCTGAATACTCGAATTCCCCTGAATTTGAAGCTTTCGCGCGCCTCGTGTTCTGCCCAAGTTGATACGGATTTAAACACTGTTCGCACCACGTCTGATGGCGTGCTTCGATTATGAACGAACCATTTTCTTCCTTCTTGCAGTTCCATTTTTCCGGTGTAGGAGTCCGGTTCGATTCCGCTTATCCAGATATGGAAGCCTCCAGGCGCCTCTTCGACACTGAAGACACTGTTGCTGAATTGAACGTCGTTCAAGATATTTTCGATCTGTACGCGGGTAATTGAACCGATCAGTTCTTTCACGAGTTTGATGCAGTATTTCGTACCCTCGGCAATATCCGTGAAAATCGGCACGTTATGCCGGTCCGCCATCGCCCGAACAAAGATGCGACCACGATTCAGATCGTCTGCCTCGACAGAGTCTATCGTTTTGCCATAAACATCAGCACCCGACTCGATATCCTCAAGGACGATTGCTACTGGTTTTCGAGCACCGATAAGATAGGCGACTTCTGCTACTGAAGCGACTCCCCGAGTGCTCCCATTTATGACGAAGAGTTGAACCAGGCAGTCATCCTTTCTGCGCATCTCGTCGAACTGGTCGTCTTCTTTCCAGGCACCAAGCGGCATCTGGGGATTATGATATGACACACCCGCTTCCTCGAAAAGCGGAATTGCAATGTCTTTTCGCCACGTCGTTAGTCCACAGGCTCCACCAAGGAACACCTGTTTAGGTTCTTCATTTTTCAATGTCGTGTCTCCCTCACACCATGCGACCGAGACCGTGGAGTTCCCCTGCTGCCGTAGCCTCTAGTGCATACTATGGAGAAAACATTCGATTAGCAATAATATCAGTGTGGTTTTTACGGTCGGAATTAATTTTAGCGCTGCCGACAACGGTCGCAATCAGCAGTATTAATGGTCTCGGAGATAATTCCCCAATCGTCGTTGATAGCTGACTGGTGACCGATTGCGGTGGTGGAGTCCGCAAATCTACTTACTTTTTTGAAGGCGTCGACGTCGTAGCGCAAATACTTAGTCTGGCACATCCCACCGGCCAGCTTGTGCGAAGACGACACAGCAAATTCCAATTTTTTCATTGGTCTCTTGCTGATTGAATCGATGTGGAGCTTCGCCATCAAGGGTCTATAAAAATTTTTTGGATCGGTATCATTGGTGGTATCAGTTCGTTTTTGATGCACGACAAATTCTAAATTCTTATCTCCAATCAACGCGTCTTTCAATTGCTCGAGTTCGAGTTCATGGGCGTAATAGTCGGAGCGAATGGTTATATCGGGCGCCGCTGAAAATGTCGTACAGGCGCTAAGAAAAGACGCTACCAAAAAAGTCGTGAATCCCGCCAACCAACTCTTAACCATTCCAGGACGTCTCCAGCAATCGAATCAATTTTATCGCAATTGGAAATTTCCGTGGGTTCCGTAGGATTGACTTGACTGCGTCGGACGCTGTGAAGGGACTTCCGGACCGTTCGCATCTGTGCCAGCACAGCTACAACCACGCTTTGGGGGGCTGAAAGAATCGCTGTATCGCTGTTTGCGCGTAGTTCCAATGCTGATTTTGTCAGCACGATTTATCCGATTTATCTATTAAAACGAATCTGGTTTACTTCTTATCGAATGCAAATGCGACTGCGCGTTTTGTCGCTACATTTTTCTTCGGTGGTGGAATCGTCTCACTGAGCCGATCTTCGTCTGGTTTTTCGAAGCCCGTTCCCAGTCTTCTTGCCACTAGATAAGTTGGTCGGTGACGAACTTCATCCAGCGTTTTGGAAAGATAAACCGCGACCAATCCAACACAGGCAATCTGCAAACCGGTGAATAAGACGATGGAGAACAATAATTGTGCATTGGTCAGTTCGAAGCTACCGGCACAGGCGATCACAATTAGAGCGAGTAACGCTGCGCCTATCAAAGTGAAGCCCAATGTGGACAATAAAAACAGTGGTGCTGCGCTGAATGCCACCAAGCCGTCCATCGCCAGTGTGAGCAATTTCTTGACGGTGTAGGTGCTTTCGCCCAGTTCACGAGCGTCGCGATCAAGTGGGACTCCGCACTGCTTAAATCCAAGCCATGGAATCATGCCGCGCAGGAATCGTGATTTCTCTGGCATTGATGCTAGAGCATCGACAACTCTGCGATCCATCAATCTGAAATCGCCCGTGTCTTGTGGAATGTTGACTGAGGAAACTGAACTCAGAATGCGATAAAAAAGGTATGCGGTCGTGCGCTTCAGGAAGCGATCGCGGCGTCGTGAGCGAGTTGCATAAACGACATCGAATCCTTCTTTCCATTTTTGGAACATGGTTGGAATCAGTTCAGGCGGATCCTGTAGATCTGAATCCATATTGACCACCATACGACCTTCTGTGTGGTCGAGACCGGCGGTTATAGCTGCTTGCTGTCCGAAATTTCGGGACAGTTCGATTAACTTGATGTTGGCGCATTCCGCGGCAATCTGGCGCAGCGCACTGGTGGCGATGTCGCGAGAGCCGTCGTTAACGAAAACCACTTCGTAGCTCAGATCGAGCGGACGAATATTTGAATCAAGCCGTTCGAGAAGCTTGATCAAGTTGCGCGGGTCTTCGTTGTAAACCGCGACGATTACAGAGAGGTCAATTTGCCTTGAGGAAGTGGTCACTGGCTATGTTCCTGGTTTCCAACAATCATTGAATTCTCGCGCACGGGAGCTTGACGGGTCAACTTGGCAATTCTAATGTGGCGGAGCTTAGATTTTTCCAAGCTGGCGGAAACCCGCAGCTGTGGTCGACCTCGGCGAATTTGAGGTCTGAACCTTTGGATCGGGATGTAAACAGGTTAAACGAGACTAAGCGATTTGATCCATTCCCAGGATTTTTTGATGCCCGTTTCAAGGTCGACTTTCGGCTCCCACTTCAGGAGCGAGCGACCCAATTCAATATCTAGAACGTTCGATTTGACGTCGACGTTCCTTGCCGGAATGTGGTTGACCTTTACTTCGACATCAACAACCTTGCGGATGGTTTCAACGATTTGATTTAGACTGTAGCCTTGACCGGACCCGACGTTGAAGACTCGCGGGGCGTTAGGCTCAGGAACGTAATCGGCGCAAGCGATCAATGCGTCGGCTGCGTCATAAATATAGAGGAAGTCACGAACAATTTCGCCGTCACCGTATATGGTGATGGGCTGTCGACGTGCGATGCAGCCCAGAAACACACCGATGGCGCCTTGCTTTGCGTCAGGATTTTGGCGTTCGCCGTATGGATTGGCGATTCTGGCAACCGAATATTCCAATTTCTTCGTATGGTGAAACAGGGCTAGATACTTTTCAATAGTCAGTTTCGTTATGCCGTAGGAACAGATTGGATCGTTTGGATGATCTTCTTTGATTGGAACTGATTGCGGCACACCGTATACGGTGCCGCCAGAGGAAACGAAGACAAGTTTGTCGACTTCAGCCTGGCAGCACTCTTGAAGTAATTGGATAGTGTCGATTACGTTAGAGCGGACGTCGTAAATCGGATCGTCGTTGGATGTTTCCGGCAGTGTCGTGTAAGCCAGGTGAAACACCCAATTCATTCCAGCGACGGCTTGATGCACTTCGCCGTGGTTGGCGAAGTCACCGATCATATACTCGACGCCGTCTACCGGTTCTTTATACCGGCTCGGATAACGGTCAAATATCCTGACCTTTATTCCGCGTTCGATTAATTGATCCACCAGTGCGGTGCCGATGAAACCGTTGCCGCCGATTACTAATGCCTTCATTTCTCGCTGCCATTGCTGTTCGAAGGGATTCTACCACGCTTGACTGCCCGGCTCCATTCAAGGTGTCTCATGCCGGCAAGTCCGAAGTTTCGATTTGGCACGAACTTCTGCCATGGCCGGAAGGATGACCCGATAATCGATTCGCGAACACGACGAAGGGGAGAGCTATTTGAGAAGAGCGGCAAGGAAATAGTTTTGGTCCTTGGACTATGGCGAGTTGAAACATTAAGAGTGGCTTTAAGTAAGCGTTTGGGCGCTTCCGTTGGTATTGAAATTAAGTTGTCGTGAGCGGAAACGCTTGCAGCTCAGGCTTTCCGGGCTCTGTAACATCTTCCCGCTACTGTTTCATTTTTCTGGAAAGCGCTGCGCCTGGCTTAGTAGGTTTCATTTACCACAAATCAACAACTACACAGGAGATTAATCCCACCATGCGCAACTCAGAAATCATACCCGACTGTTTACCAATGTAAGCGACGAATAGAAGTTCGTCACAAAGTTTTGCAACAAGGAGCCGCTTTTGTTGGTTGTCTGATTTGAAATCGTACCATGCCCTGCCTCATTAAGACACCATATACAGTGGCGGATGATTAGCTTTTATCGTCAGGTGTGGACAGTTCTTGATGAGGGATGGCAGCCAATCGCGCTATGCGCAGCCTCACATAAGCGCGATTCTTAGTCATCCAAGTTGTTACCTTGCATGTTCCGCTCCCAAGGTTTACCGGCCCCATCTCTCGTAGCTTGCCAGCCAGCTGGAAGGTCAGCCAATTGCAGAATATCGGGGTGTTTCGAGGCAACTTCACTAATGCCAACAAGTACTAGCTCTTCTCGTGAATGATCGGAGTCGTCTAGGAACACCCAGGTGCCATCGGAATAATCGTGACCGACAGATAGAATTGCCTTTCCTTCGTTCATTACATGCTTGCACGTGCAGGATGCTGTGTTCTTTGGATCTCTGAAGGGCCAATCGGATTTCAAATTTACTGTCGGATCTCTGCCAACGTTGCCAAAGAGAAGAGGTTGGCGCGGCAGCCACGCTTTGTTGAAGCCATCTTCCCAAGGAAAATTTTGACTCTTGTCTGGCCAAATGCATTGAAGAGCTGGGAACCCAGAACCATGGTAGTACCAGCAGCCATAGCCCAAGTAATGCGGAAACCATCCTTCGGTAACTTCACGAAAGGTGCATTTGTGATTGAGTAAGATGTCATCATACAAGGACTCAGCCTCGTATCGAGCCCCAGCCTTAATGTCAAACGCTAGGTTATTTATAATTGTGTGCATACCATCCTGACTGAGACCAAGAATTATTACTTCTGGATGCTTGTAAGTGTGATACAAGCCAATAGAAAAAGAATATGCAGGACCGCAGTCGTCTTCAGGTATGTGTATGACCGACAACCCAAATTCATTAATATCATCCAGAAGTTTCTGATCACCTTCGTGGTTGTGCATCAAAACCGATTCCTCGCACATGGGGCACTGTTGCGATTGTCTCATTTTCTTAGCGCAGCTTCACGTCGGCGCGAATCGCTCTTGATGATAGTTTCAACTGAAGGTAAGTCTGGAAAAACAATTACACGATCTCAAAACGCGGAGGACTACCAGAAATTAAGAGGCTGGATGGAAGACCGAGACAGAGAGAGATGGAGCGGAGCACTCGAAAAGACGATTGAGGCAACGCACAAGAAGTTCGAGCGAAGCAAGACCATGGAGGATCTGAAGGCCCAAGAGGGTGGGCGAGTCTTAGATCCAATGCAAGAGCAGCTTATGAGAAACTCGATAATCGGGCTATTCATGACAGAGGCGGCTATAGCATCGGAGATAGTCCGGTCGATTGTGCTCGATGACAGGAACCGAGATTATCTGAAAGAGAACCGAGACGGGCTTGAGAGTGCCAAGAAAGAGATCGACGAGCGAGAGAAGGAACAGAAACCTGATCGGATTAAAATGCCGTGGGAATTCGACAAGGGCAAAGAAGAGCGGGACAGAGGGGCACGAGAGAAGATAGAGAAAGCGATAGGAAGAACAAGGAAGCGAAAGAACGAGAGCGCGAACGCGAAAAGGAAAAGAAGGCTGAGCGCGAGCGTGAGGAGCGCGACCGAGACAACTTTGAAAGAGGCGGATGGTATTAATGGCAAGCGGATCGGTGAGTGTAAGATTGCCTGAGGAAGTGCTGGAGGAGCTACAGAAGCTTGCTCAGGAGCGAAACGAGAAGGTATCAGATGTGGTGCGAGACCTTATCATATCGGGCTTGGTGCTTGAGAAAGATGGAACACGACAAATCCTGAATCGCATTGAGCGGCTGGAGAATCTCAGCACAAAAACGTTACTGGCCGCGAGCAAAGCGCAATTTTTAGCAAGCATGTCAGTTGGTTTTTGCTCAGATATGACCAAGCTGATGATATCGGGAAGGACACCGGAAGCCCAAGAAAAGTCAGCGTTTCTGAATCAGACGGATGAATGGGCGGAAAACTTTGCACGCGAGTACTTGAAGGAAGAAAGCGAGAAAGGACAGAGCCAGGAGAAGGAATAGGTTTGCTTTATTGTGAAAAAGTGGATGGTAAGGGAAGCTGGGACGCTGTTCAATAATCTCTCTAAATCACTGGAACTAAGCCGTTTTTCGGCTACC
>CAZRMH010000022.1:0-11267 GCA_964600935.1 uncultured Candidatus Obscuribacterales bacterium | reverse complement strand
AATGACAAGGATGAAACGATATTAGCAGAATCTGAAAACGCCCTATTTCAAGCAGTTTGATAGTTTCCATCGATTATTAGCTTAGTCATGACCGGATGAAAAATACTTTCTCTTGCTTGGTTTCACGTTCTGTGATATTTGCCTATCACCCGAATGTCCCTACTGACTACCCGTGAAGGGGCTTGTCAACCGAAACCTTTGCTGTACACGCCTTTCCGGCTTCACTAAATACGGTATCATGTTACACGAAGGATTCATGACCTAAAATTACGAAGATCGGCTATACATGCGCTAATCGCGCCACCACAATCGCTTCTTTCCAAGCAGTTAAATTCAGCTAAACCCAATATCGCTATCGCTAACATCTTTCAAAACTGGCTTAAATAGCTATTCTCGAAAGCTGAATAAAAGCGGTTAGTTTACATTCGCCGCAAGTATTTTCGTTCAATAACCAACACGACACTCGCATTCGCCTCGGTCAAGCGGTTGCCAGGTGGGGGTTTACATGAAATCTGCGCTATTCATTCCGCTTCTGTTGAATAAGTAGGGGCGAACCTGCAAGTATCGGCTTATCTTCAAACATCCACCCATACACGAGGTCCGCTCCCACTTTTATAGATGTACCCGCCCCAGCAAGAAGTTTTTCAACTCTCTTTTGCGATGTGGGGACGACTACCTTTAAAAGTTAGAGCAATCAAGAACTAGTGCGTGTTAGCGCCAGCTCTTACTGACGACATTTTGCGTGGATTTTGGAGATGAAGCTACCGCCACCGACCGAGCGATAGCTGATAAAGGAATAAAGATCTCTGTCCTTTGTATATGCGGCTGAGGGAGCCGCGCCGTTCTCGTAAATCAAAAAAAGCGTCTGAATTTCCATCGAAAAACAGCCGAAACCGAAGTGAACGAAATTGGATATATAACGCGGCATAAGGAGCCGCACTGCTTTCGTAAGTCCTCCGAGGTACTGCTGACGCGTTAATTGTTTGGTCACCGTCAGTAGTGCCTATGTAAGTAATCGACCAAAGAATAGAATTTGGAAAAGCAGTCCGTTTCAAATGAATGCACTTGGCTCACGTACTTGTTGCATCGTCGAAAAATTGAAAGTCAGAATCGAATAATTCCGGAGATGGTTCTCCCAGACGCAGACGGTTCAGAGTGCTGCGTTTGGGTGAGCCATCTCCGTGGCTCTCGTGTCAGTAGGCGCTTATGTTTCGAGGCTGTAAATCCTGCCGGACAGGTCAGCCAGCTCGTGCAAACCACGGATGAAGCATCGAGTCTCACTGCCACTTCATCAACATCGCGCAAGCCGATTTCGGCGCGCGTGTCAAACCCAAATAAAAAGGAAAGAAATCATGGACAACCCAAGCATCTCTCAAGTCCGTGCCTGCTTGACGGCAGGCGACCCCTGGGGACTGACGAATGTCACCAATGGCGCCACTATCTATATCGAGCCCATCTTTGGTCGCCGCATCGGAATCTGGAACGGCACATCAACTGATGTCATGCGAGTGACATCGCTAAGCCTGAGCCTGGCAGGCAAGACTGCGGGCAACTGGCGGGTTTATGTATGGGACTCGAATGCGGACTTCTTGATCGATTCGGTCGAGGTAGTCGCCTGGACAAACGACACTACCCCCCCCGCGGACACGCTGGTAGCGGATGGCTACCTGGTCAAAACGGGCGCGACCAACCGCCGAGCAGTCGCCGACATCATGCTGCACGGGACGGCGCAATGCGACTGGCGCGAACCGCGTCGAGGCATCTGTCACATCGACGAACGCAGCCGCCGAGCGGCAGTGCTGTCAGCTTTCCCGTCGGATAACAGCTGGCTCTGCCTGCGTAACACGACCTGGCGCCGCATCACCGGTGGTGCTGGTGTAGTCGGTGAACACTTCGTGGAATTCATCCTCAGCAATTCCACTCTGGTGGACGCAGAGTCGAATGCTCCAATCGACGGCGTCGGTGTCTACCGCTACGATTTCGGCTTCGGTCTCGATTCGGTGACTGTAAACTCTGCCACCCAATCTATGGGCAATGAGCAGGCAGTCGGCGGCAATCCCGCGCTCGTGAAGGCGAAGCTCAAAGCCAATGCCGCTGCCGGTAAGCACACATTGACCATGATCGAACAGAACCTGACCACCAACCGTGACGTCACCGTATATGGTGACAACAACCTCAATCAGCCAGTGTTCAAAACCGGCATGGTCGCTGAAATCTTGCTGTAAACGCAAATAAAAGGAGACAAATCATGTCGATCGATGCATCATACAAATATGACCTGAAAGGTCAGCTCATCGGCGCGGCCTACAACACAGGCTCGCAACTTTCAATCAACTACGATTTGGCTGGTAATCGCACCAGCGTTAACGAGAGCGGACCGGCAGCAGCTGTCGATGATCCAAGCATAAGTCAGATTCGGGTCAGTCTCACGTCTGGCGATCCCTGGGGTCTCACGGATGTTACGAACGGCGCCACGCTCTACATCCAGCCGATCTACGACAAGCTGGTTGGCGTCTGGAACGGTCTTGGCACATCGCTTGTCAAAGCCAGCTCGTTCAGCGTCAGCCTGGCTGGTCTGGCGGCCCAGCAGTACAGGGTCTATGTCTGGGACTCGAATGGAGACTCCGTTATTGACTCGGCGGAGCTAGTACCGTGGACTTCGACTCCTCCTGATGATCAGTTGGTGTCGGATGGCTATTTGGTTCGGACTGGCGCCACCAATCGCCGAGCAATTGCAGACATAATGTTGCACGCAACTGGGCAGGCAGACTGGCGCGACGCACGGAGAGGCATCTGTCACATCGATGAGCGCTCGCGGCGAGTGTCTCGGCTGGCAGCGTTCCCCACGGATAATAGCTGGCTCTGCCTGCGTAACACCACGTGGCGTCGCATCACGGGCGGTGCTGGTGTAATCGGCGAACACTTCGTGGAATTCGTCCTCAGCAACCCCACTCTGGTGGATACAGAAGCGAATGCCCCAATTGACGGCGTAGGTGTCTATCGTTACGATTTCGGCTTCGGTCTCGATTCGGTGACGGTCAACTCGGCGACGCAGTCAATGGGCAACCAGCAAGCAGTCGGCGGTAACCCGGCACTGGTTCAAGCGAAACTCAAAGCCACTGCAGCAGCCGGTAAGCACACCCTGACCATGATCGAGCAGAACCTGACTGTCAACCGCGATGTCACCGTCTATGGTGACAACAACCTCAACCCGCCCGTGTTCAAAACCGGCATGGTTGCTGAAATCTTGCTGTAAGTCACTTCCTTCCAAAAACGTAACAAAAGCCGCTGGTTCTACCAGCGGCTTTTGTCTTCCTGCACACTCAAACTAAAAAAGGACAAACACATGTCTAACAATCAAGGTCAAACCTCGGCAGCAGTCGAGAAGACCATGCAAATGTTCCCGGCTACTCATCCTATGGGCTTCCATCTGGATGATGCAAAACAAGTCTCTGACCCGCGACTGAAGACGCTTATGCCTTCGACACAAACAGGCATCGGTGGCGGTGGCATGCAAGCGGTTTTTGCCAGCAACACTGTCCAGGGTCCGGCCTCGATCGTCGAGCTGGCTCGCGCTCTCAACGTCGGACCGGCAGGTAATGGACCCCAGTTGATGTACGAGTTCGTCGCCAACAATATCGAGTGGGAGCCCGGTTGGGGAGCCAATCGCGGCGCGCTCGGGTGTTTACTTGACGGCATGGGGAATGCTTTCGACCAGGCCATGCTGCTCGCCGCTCTGCTCCGTCAGGCCGGTTACACGGCCAACATCGTCCAGGGTCAGATTCGCCTAACAGAGGCACAGTTCCAAGCCTGGTGGAACGTCAGCAACATCGATGCTGCACGTAGCTATTGCCTCAACCAGTTCATCCCAATCACCACGGACAAGACCTGGAACGGCACCACCTGGTATATGGACATCAAGCATGTCTGGGTGCAGTGGGTATCTGGTGGCAACACCTATATCTTCGATCCGAGCTTCAAGACCTACACGCGTAAGACCGGCTTGTCTTCCAGTGCTCTGGCATCCGCCCTCGGCTACAACGCCAGCACTTTCATGACCAATGCGCAGTCGGGTAGCACGGTCACGACGGACTATGCCCAGAACATCAACAGGTCGAACATCCGCTCGAACCTGCAAACGTTCACAGCGAACCTCGTCACCTACATCAAGAATAACGCCATTGGCTCGGCTCCTGCTGGCACTGCCACTGTCGATGATGTGCTTGGCGGTCAGGAAATCGTCCCCGTGACGATTCCACTGCTTCAGACATCGCTTCCTTACCAGAAGCCGGGCGACAGCCCCACGGTCTGGACGGGTGACGTTCCCAGCACTTTCAAGCCCACGCTTCGCGTTCAGTACCCGAACTGGACCACACCCGGCGTTTGGGACTTTGACTACCAAAACACCTCGGACAATCTGGCCGGCAAGCGCCTGACGCTATTCTATAACGCGAGCCGCGTGCCCAGTCTGTACCTAGACGGGACGTCCGTGGCGACCGGTCTTCAACAACCGGTAGGCACCTGGACCTCGATTTACCTGACGGTAGACCATCCCGCCTATGCCTCCTCTAACTATCCGCTGGCAGCACAGCAGAGCTACCAGACCAACTGGCAGTGGTGGCAGCCGTTCATCTATACGGTCGGCTCATACCTGATCGGTAACGCTTGGGGGAACATCGGGCGCGGTCAGATGGACTTGCACTCAGAGAAAGCATTAGCTGCTGAAGCGACTGGTGCCTCTTCAACTTCCGAAGCAGTGCTTGGCGAACGCCTGGCTCTAAACTTCTTCTCATGGGTAGCACAGAATAGCAGGGTCGCCGATCTTATCAACCGTATCAAAAACTGCCACACGATGTACAGCCATCTGGTGGGCGTAATCTCTTTCAACAACAATGGCTCTAGCGCCCTTGCTGGTGACCTCGGTGGTGTATCGGGTTCCAGCACAAACCTCGCTAACGATGTCACGCAGACTCCCATCAATGACACCGTACTTGGAATGCACGGAGTATCTCTTGAAGCGGCTGATGCTGTCCAGATCACAGGGCTCACTCCCGGTATCTCCACCACCACTGTCATCGACAAGGCGGTGCAGGACGGCAACAAGATCTACAAAGGAACGACTTCGAACTGGTACACCGGTACCAACGTCAAGAACATCATGGTCGCGGCGGGCTACAACGCCACCGACATGGACAATTTGTACAACTGGTACATGAACACCACCCCTCAAGGAAGTGCCTTAATTGCCGATGATTCCAGCCAAACGCTAGGCTCTTGGGTGGGAGCCGGGTGGTGGGGATACTTCGGCAATGGTGCTACAACCGGCATCATCAGCGGAGGTATCAAGGGCAAGGGCGCACAACCTGGTGACCCAAACAAGCAGGACAAGACCAACAAAAACAACAAAGGCAAGACAAAGTCAAAAGATCCAATTGTTCTTTCAACCGGCGGCTGCATTTATGAGTACAAAGATCTTGCAATCGGCAGCGGTGAGTATCCCTATTCGCTGGCTTTCAAGCGCCACTACGATTCGTCCAATCAGTACGTGGATGGTCCGCTTGGCCGTGGATGGACCCACAACTGGGCAGCGACCGCAAAGCTCGGAAGTAACGGTCTTCTGGCGATGGGAGAAAACTACGCCATCCAGGGTGCCGCTACCATCGCGGAGTTGTTCGTGACCACTGACCTGGCAGCCGACACCGCTCGCCCGGTAGCCAAACTCGTGACGATGACGCTCGCCGATGCGTGGTGGGTCGATCAGGTTGCCAACAACGTAGTGGCGGTCGCTATCGCCGACAACACGGACGTATTCGTCAAACAGCCAGACGGGAGCTATTCGGCCCCATACGACAATCCAAACAGCCTGACACTGGTGAGCGGGCACTACAAGCTGACTACGCCGCAACAGGTGGTCTACACCTTCAACAGCGCAGACGGAACGCTCGCAACGATTGCCTTCCCATCGGGGATGACAATTACACTGAGCTACACGTCGGGCAAACTGACGAGCGTCACGAACGGCTTGACGCGTACTCTGACGCTTTCTTACACTGGGAACTACCTATCTAGCGTCACGGACGGCACCAGCCGCAGTGTCACTTTCTCTGTTAACGGCACAACCAAGAATCTCGACTCAGTGACCGACCCCGACAGCAAGGTACAGACTCTGACATATGATCAGCCTGGCAGGTTGACCGTGATTAAGTTGCCCGCAAATCCGACTATTGCCTGGGTAACAAACACCTATGACAGCTTGAGCCGAGTCAAAGAGCAACGCGACCCACTCAACAATCTCTGGCAGTACTTTCTTGCTGGAAGCCGTGCAGAAGAGCAAGACCCGAACGGAAATCGCTGGACTCTGTACTTCAATCGGCTGGGCTCTACGGTGAGGGAAATCGATCAGGTCGGGCAAGTAACCAAGTACGAGTTCGACGGTCTGAACAGAAGGACCAAGACGATCTTCCCAGAGGGCAACGAGGTCCGCTGGACCTTCGACCTCAAGAACAACGTCTTGAGCGAAAGGAAGGTGGCGAAGTCCGGCTCCGGTCTAGCCGATATCGTCAATTCCTGGACTTATCACACGACTTTCAACAAACCAATTACCCACACTGACGGGAGGAACAACCAGACCACATTCACCATTGATGGTACCACCGGCAACCTGCTCACCATCCAGCGTCCGATGATAGGTGGTTCGACGCCGACCGTGACCATGACCTGGAACAGTCGTGGACAAATGCTGACCCGAACCGATGAAACCGGCATCGTGACGCAATGGAACTATGACACCACGACCGAGAAGCTCACCTCGGTAGTTGTAGATCAGGGCACTGGGCGGCTCAATCTGACGACTAGCTTCGGTTACACCAATCGTGGTGATGTTAACTCGCTTACTGACCCGCGAGGTAAACAGAGCCTCTTCGATTGGGATGTGAAACGTCGCCTAACCCAGAAAACGGATCCATCTCCGTTTTCGTACGTGACTAAGTTCTCGCTCGATGCGAACGATAATCGCACGAAAATTGAGCGCCAGACGGGTGATGTCGCCAATCCCTGGCAAACGTTCACGTCGACGTTCAACTATGCGGACCAGCTTAAGACGGTGACCGATCCGCAAAACAACGTTTGGGTCTGGGATTACGACAATTTGCGGCGACTCTGGAAGTTTACCGACGCCGAGGGGCGAGTCTGGGAGAAGGCATACGATGCCGCATCCCGGCTCAGCACGGTCAAAGATCCGGCACTCGATATCGTCGAGACCCGGCTCTATTCAAACAATGGCAAGCTGGCAAGCATCAAGGATGAGCGCAACAACACGACTTCCTACAGCTTCGACGGACACGACAGGCTCGATCGCACCACCTATGCCGATTCGAGCTACAAGCAAAACCAGTTGTATGACGCTAACGATAATGTTCTCATCTACCGGACCCGTTCCGGTAACACCGTAACGCGAACGTTCGATGTCCTGAACCGCGAGGCTACTCGCGCACCGCAAGGGCAGGCTACCGTCACGCTAACGTATGATCTAGCCGGTCGATTGACAAAAGCGAACAAACCAGTAGTCTCTGGAGACCCGTCCACGGGCGATTTCCAGTTCTTCTTTGACACGGCAGGACGTTTCTGGAAGGAGCAATATTCAAATGGCCACATCGTTCAGCACGTGCTGGACGCCAACGGAAACATCACCCGAACGACTTACCCAGACTCGTATTTCGTAGATCGGACCTGGGATGAGCTAAATCGTCTCGTCGACATCAAGCTCAATGGCTCAGGAACTGCAGCCGCACACTTCGACTGGGATGCGCTGTCCAGGCGGAAGAAGCTCACTTACGAGAATGGCGTTGTCACTGATTATTCCTATAAGCTCGACGATGACCTGGCGTCAATCGTGCACACTTTCGTGGGCTCCGGAGCGACCTTCGTCCCTGCTTTCGACAAAACGCACAAGATGGTAAGCCAGTCTATCAGCGATGCGAACATGGCTTGGTACCCCACTACCACGGTAAGCACCACTTATGGTACCGCTGATAATGTCAACAAATACCCGACGGTAGGAGGCGTCGGCTACAGCTACGATGGCAACAAGAACCTGACTGGTGATGGCACCTGGACATTCGGATATGACACTGAGAACCACTTGCTCACCGCGAGCAAGACCGGAGTCAGCGTCACAAACCGCTATGATCCAGTCCACAGGCAGCGTGAGCACCATGATGGCACCACGACCAATCGGTATGTGTATGCCGGATGGCAGCGGATCGCTGACTACACCTGGAACGGGACGGTAGAGACTCTTCAGAGCCGCTACGTCTATGGAACCAGTCTCGATGACATCCTGCTCAAGGTGTCGAGTGGTGGCACGCTGACCTATTACTCGCACAACCATCAAGGCTCTGTCGTTGCTCTCACAAACTCAAGCGGCGCGGTGACGAATACTTGCAAGTATTCGCCTTTCGGTGTGAGCCCGTCCCTTACCGGCACCACCCATGGTTTCACCGGTCAACGCTTCGAGGCGGAGAGCGGCTTGTATTATTACAAGAACCGCTATTATTCGCCTTTCCTTGGGCGCTTCCTACAACCTGATCCAATCGGATACAAAGGAGGTGACCTCAATCTTTACCGGTACGTGGTGAACGATCCACTCAACTTGGCGGATCCGATGGGTCTTGAAGTGCCGCCCCCACCCGACATGAACACAAATCCGATTCCCGATGGTCCTAAACTTCCACCGAGATTGGATATTCCGGTTCCGCCGCCGCCACCGCCCGTTATTCCACCGCTTAACTTCCCGCAAACTCCGAATCCAGATTTGGGACCCCCTGGACAAGTCCCCGACGCTCCAATTAATGTTCCAATTCGGCCCGGTTATGGACTGACGTAACAAACAATTCCGCTTAGACCCGATTATGGGTTGACCCGGACGCTTCAGGGAGTCGTATAAACGACTCCCTGAAGTTTTTCCAAGTTCAAAACTTTTTGTCCTCTGGCGCCAATAATTTTCGCTGCTTGAGGTAAGGAGCAATTGAGTCGTCGAAGTAACGTCCATAAAAATTCCATGGATATCCTTTTGGGTCCCAATATTGGGCGAGCCAACTTGAATGAGTCTTCGGAAGGTCAACACACCAATTTTTGGGATTAGTGGTCACCTCATGTGAGACAGCGAAGGGTTGCCAAGTTTTCACAAAGAAATCGCGCCTTCGTTTTAGAGCTTTGTATTCCAGCAAAGTATGTTTGAAAATCCAATCAGCTCGGGACACACGCCCCTTTACCGCTGCTTCGTATAATTTGTCGAACTCGGCGGCGTTACTCATGTTATAAAACTCGAAAATCAAGGAAGACCACAACCGATCCGCTGGATATGGTTTGTTGCGAGGATCTTTTCCACGAAGCCGCACACAACAAAATTTGCTTGATGCCGTTGGATAGGTGTGATTCGCAACGGACTCCCTGGGAGCATTTCTCAAATCCTCAGGATTCCAATTGACTCGACACCCAGCCGTCCGCCCTGCAAATCCTTCAATCGCTTCATTCCAAATAGGATCTCCAACCTTGGCATAATGCTTCATCATAGGTCTGTCAACCAACATTCTATTGAGCTGTTTTAATCCAAAATCAAGGTCGGCTCGAGTCAGCCTTTTCTCTTTTAGTAGCTCCGCAGATTTAGTTTGACCATTTACGGGACACAAAGCCGTAACTGCAAAAGTCGGAAGCAAAACTAAAAGCAGTAAAACGAGGTTAAACGTTATTTGCTGGGTGAGGCGACAGCAGCAACTCCCATAGCAAAAAAAATTCGCCCAAACCCTTGACATCTGTGCCGCTCCGGCGGCTGGCGGGCGTGTCGCGTTGAGACCACGAGGATCTTTGCCATCCTCTCTCACCACCGGCCATGATACCACTTGATTCTCAAACCAAAAAAATTTGCCCAAACCCTTGACAATCAAAGGATTAGCTTCTCTTCGAGCTTTCCATCGCCAAGTATTCATCCCGAAACTCCCTGCTTTTCCTTTCGTACATTGCCAAAAGTTTTTGATTCTGCACCTTATCTGGTGGCGTAGGAACCACTCCAATTTACACTTTCTTAGCTAAATACTGAGCAGGCAAAATAGCTCCTCCGTGCCGCTTCTGCACTGTCAAAACTTGCCGGGCGTGTCTTTTGAGATTCGCGAAGATCGTTAGCATCCTCTTCCACTAGCTCAATGATACCATTTGGCACGGGGATAGCTAATTGTAGCGAATTGAGATTATCCGGTGATTCGGGCAGAAATTTTTTTCGTTCTCGTTCTTTTGGCATAAGAATAGCCTAAAATGATTGTCTTCGGCTATCTTTTGCGATAAGCCTATTGACTAGACTCGATTTTCAGCTATTCTTTTCGAGTTACCAATGATCGTTTTCGGCTATCTTGCCTAGAAAAAGAAAAAATACGCCGCCAACCAAACCCAGAAATTCCGAGGTTCGCACTCGGGAGTATCTAACTGCGTCTGAAATTCGCGCTTTGAAATCCGCCGCCTCTAAGGCTCCGCAAAACGGTTTTAGAGACAAGTGGCTGGTGAGTATCAGCTATGCCCATGCTCTGCGTGTTGGCGAGGCTGTAAGCCTCCGCTGGGACCAAGTTGATCTGAAGCGGGGTCGGATGCATGTGAACCGTTTGAAAAACGGCGATTCCTCCGTTCATTATCTTGAAGCCGAAGAGCTTCGAGCGCTCCGGCAGCTGCGCCGCGATCATCCCGATTCCGACTTTGTGTTTAATTCTCAGCGAGGCGGGCCGCTTTCAGAACGACAGGTGCACACGATTGTCGCTCGTGCTGGAGAAGCCGCTGGCATAAAATTTCCTGTTCATCCGCACATGCTCCGCCACTCGAAAGGCTATCAGCTAGCGTCCCAGGGTGAAGACACGCGGGCGATCCAAGGCTACTTCGGCCATAAAGTCATTCAACACACGGTGCTCTATACGAAGCTGGACTCGCGTCGGTACAAAGGGTTCGGGCGGGATTGACAATTTGTGCCAGTCGAACTGTGAGGCTTTGCCATAAATATTGGTTTCCCAGTTTAGGCTTGATGATAGCTGAATTGATGACAAGGCGCTCGCAGCCGCACCAAGATCCATAGTTTGGGAAGGCGTGAGCTCATTTTGACCACGCGCAGTTACTGCGCACGCGAATTTTCGACTCCGAAAAGAAGGTGGGGACAGTCAAATTTGACTGTCCCCACCAAGCTGAAATCAATTGTTGTATGCTAACGCGGTTTGATCGTTAGCAACCTGTGC